>JAZJYP010000158.1:0-12626 GCA_040390345.1 Pseudomonadota bacterium
GGTTTTAAGAGCGGGAGAAGCTTACTGTACTTTGGCTTTCTTGCGCAGTTCTTCCTGGTAGGCTTGCAGCTTGCGCTGTTGCAGTTGCTCGGCAACCTGCTGCTTGACTTCTTCGAATGCCGGGAACTTGGCAGCGCGCACGTCTTCGAGCTTGATCACGTGGTAGCCGAACTGGGTCTTGACCGGGGTCTCGGTGATTTCGCCCTTTTTCAGGGCGACCATTGCCTTCGAGAAATCAGGCACGTAATTGGCCGGATTGGCCCAGTCCAGGTCGCCGCCTTTTTGCGCGGTGCCGTCCAGGCCGGCCTTGGCCAGCTCTTCAAACTTGCCGCCGGCTTTGAGCTTGGCGATCAGGGCCTTCGCTTCTTCCTCGGTCTTCACCAAGATGTGGCGGGCGTGGTATTCCTTGTCGCCCATCTGGCCCTTGTACTTGTCGTACTCGGCTTTGATGTCGGCGTCCTTGACCGGGTTCTTCTTGACCCAGTCGGCCAGCATGGCGTTGATGACGATGCTCTGGCGCGCATTTTCCAGCTGGATCTTGACGTCGTCCTTGGTGCCGAAGCCTTGTTTTTCCGCTTCCTGCATCATCACTTCGCGGTTGATCAGGCTTTTCTTGATGTCTTCGCGCAGCTGCGGCGTGTCCGGCTGCTTGCCCTGGGCAACAACTTGCTTGACCATCTGCTCGACCTTGGCGGCAGGAATGGCCTTGCCGTTGACGGTGGCAACGTTTTGCGCGAATGCGGGGGCGGCGGCCAGGGCGGTCAGGGCCAACAACAGGCGGGCGGGCTTCAAAATCATGGTACACATCCTCTAGTGAAAAAACAAAACCGGCGCCTCGCGGGCGCCGGGTCGACTACTGTTCGAAATTACTTGATGACAGCCTTCTTGACCAGCTCTTCCTGGTAGGCTTGCAGCTTCTTCTGGGTCAGCGCTTCGCCGATCTGCTGCTTGACTTCGTCCATGGTCGGCAGTTTGATCGGACGGGTGTCGTCCAGCTTGACCACGTGGAAGCCATTCGGCGTCTGCACGGGATTCTCGGTGACCTGGCCTTTTTGCAGGGCAACGAAGGCGTCGCTGAACACTTTCGGGAAGGCCGACGGGGTGGCCCAGTCGAGGTCGCCGCCATTGGCCGCCGAACCCTGGTCCTTCGAGGTCTTGGCCAGGTCTTCAAACTTGGCGCCGCCCTTGAGCTTGGCGATCACGTCTTTGGCCTGCGCTTCGGTTTCGAGCAGGATGTGGCGGACATGGTATTCCTTGTCGCCGGCCTGGGCCTTGAAGCGGTCGTATTCAGCCTTGATGTCGGCTTCGGTGATCTGGTGCTTGGACAGGTAGTCGCGCAGCATCGAGTTGACGATGATGGTCTGGCGCGCCTGTTCGATCTGGGTCTTGACGTCGTCTTTCTTGCCCCAGCCTTGTTTCTCGGCTTCCTGCATCATCACTTCGCGGGCGATCAGGCTTTTCTTGATGTCTTCGCGCAGTTGCGGGGAATCGGGCTGCTGGCCCTGGGCGACCACTTGTTTAACCATCGCATCGGCACGGGCCGATGGAATTGCCTTGCCGTTCACCACAGCGAGGTTTTGGGCAAATGCTGGGGTTGCTGCTACAGCGATCAGGGCGAACAGCAAGCGGGCTGGCTTAAAAGTCATTGTCTCTTCCTAAAAGGGGGATTTGCTGAGAGAGGGTGAACGAAAACGTAAAATAGCGATTGTTGTATAGGTTTCTTAAGAATCCCTGAAACCAGCCTGTCAGTTCACGCCTCGGACGGTGCCAAAGCGGTGATGGCCAGTGCATGGATTTCAGTCTGCATCAGATCGTGCACGGAATCATACACGAGTCGATGTCGCATGACGAGTTTCACACCTTCAAATTTCGCCGACACGATGCGCAGGCGGTAGTGGCCGCCCCCGGAGGCGGCCCCGGCGTGGCCTGCATGCAGGGCCGACTCGTCTTCCAGCACCAGCTCGAGGGGGGCGAGCGCCGCCGTCAGGCGCGCGCGGATGCTGTCCATACGCGCGCTCATGGCCGCTCCTCTTCAATCACATGGCGCGACAGGTACAGGCCCTGCAAGATGAAGAAGCCGAACAGGATACCGTTGATGCCGAACAGCTTGAAACTGACCCAGGCGCTGGTGTTGCCCTTGAACACGACGAAGGCCACAAACAGGTTCAGCAGGCCCAGGCCGATGAAGAAGGCCACCCACGACAGGCTGACCACGCGCCAGATGTTCTCCGGCAGCTTGATCTGCTCTTCCATCACCTGGCGCATCATGTTCTTCTTGAACACCAGTTCGCCAATGCCCATGGCCAGCGCGAAGATCCAGTACAGGATGGTCGGCTTCCACTTGATGAAGGCATCGTCGTGCAGGTAGATGGTGGCGCTGCCGAAGCTGGTGATGACGATGAACGAAATCCACAGCATGCCATCGACCTTGCGCCCGCGCAGTTTGGTATAAATGATTTGCCCCAGCGAGGCGGCGATGACGACCACCGTCGACAGGATGATCGGCGCCTGGTCCGGCTTGATCGTGCCACCCGCGATGAAGCCGCTCATATAGGTCGTCACGAGCGCAAACGCGGCCTGCTCATTGAGTTCGGCCAGTTTGAACACGCCGAAGAACAGCAGGATGGGGAAAAAGTCGAACAGGAGTTTCATCGGGTCGTGGGCTCGAACCGCAGCGAAGCGGAATTGATACAGTAGCGAAGGCCGGTCGGTTTCGGCCCGTCGGGGAAGACATGTCCCAGGTGGGCGTCGCAAACGGCACAAATTATCTCGGTGCGCAGCATACCATGAGTCCGGTCGGTCTTTTCAATCACATTGGCCGGGTCCAGCGCCTTGAAGTAGCTGGGCCAGCCGCAGCCGGAATCGAATTTGGCGTCCGAGGCGAACAGCGGGGTGTTGCAGCACACGCAGGTGTAGGTGCCGGCTTCATGGTGATCCCAGAATTGGCCGGTGAAGGCGCGCTCGGTGGCGGCGTGGCGCGTGACCTGGTATGCCATCGGTTCGAGCATGGCGCGCCATTGTTCGTCGGTTTTGTTGACTTTGCTGGTCATCGTGGTCTCCTTTAAGAAGAGCAGCTCACTTCAAGGTGGCTGGCCCAGTCGGGTGGCAGGGCCGCGTAGGAGTCGTGCTCTGGCTGTTCGTCGAACGGGCGCTCCAGAACTGTCAGCAGGCGGGCGATTTCGGAATAGTCCTTATTCTGCGCCTTCTCGATGGCCACCTGGGCCAGGTAATTGCGCAGCACGTATTTGGGATTGACCTTGTCCATGGCAGTCTTGCGCAGCGCATCGGCACTGCCTTCGCGGCGCAGGCGGGCACGGTACTGCATGGCCCAGGCGTCGAAGGCGGCGCGCTCGATGAACAAATCACGTACGGCCGCATCGGCGCCGTCGGTCTCGAGCTGCCCGAGCTTGCGGAAGAACTGGGTGAAGTCGACGTGGTTGTTGTGCATCAGCGTGAAGGTGGCGTCGAACAGGGCGCGGTCTTCGTCCTCCTTGGTGGCCAGGCCCAGCTTGGCGTGCAGCAGCGCGTCGATTTTTGCCGCGAATTCGTCCTGGTAGACGCCCAGCGCTTCCTGCGCGTCCTCCACCGTGCCGATCAGCGGCAGCAAAGCCTGGCCCAGGGCGTAGCAGTTCCAGTGGCCGATCTGCGGCTGGTTCGCATAGGAATAGCGCCCCTGTTCGTCGGTGTGGTTGCAAATGTGCTGCGAGTCGAACGCTTCCATGAAGCCGAAGGGACCATAGTCGAGCGTCAGTCCCAGGATGGACATATTGTCGGTATTGAGCACGCCATGCATGAAGCCCACCGCTTGCCACTGCGCCACCAGGTGCGCGGTGCGGCGCGTGACTTCTTCGAGCAGCGCCTGGTAGGGATTGGCCGCGTCGCCCAGTTGCGGGTAGAAATTGTCGATCACATAGTCGGCCAGCACGCGCAGCTCTTCCGGCTTGTCGCGGTAGAACCAGTGTTCAAAGGAGCCGAAGCGCACGAAGGAGGGCGCCATGCGCGTGACCACGGCCGACGTCTCGACCGTCTCGCGCAGTACGCCCTTGTCGGAACCGGTGATCATCAGCGCGCGCGTGGTGGGGATGCCCAGCGCGGCCATCGCCTCGGAGCACAGGTATTCGCGGATCGATGAACGCAGCACGGCGCGCCCGTCGCCCATGCGCGAGTAGGGCGTCATGCCGGCGCCCTTGAGCTGCAATTCCATGGGGCCCGCTTCCGTGGCGATTTCGCCCAGCAGGATGGCGCGGCCGTCGCCGAGCTGGCCGGCCCAGACACCGAACTGGTGGCCCGAATAGACCGCTGCCAGCGGCTGCGAACCATCTGCCACGGCGTTGCCGGTGAATACGGCGACCATCTCGTCCGAGTCCAGGCTGGCGCCGTCGAGGCCGAGCAGGGCCGCTGCCTGTGCACTTGCCGCAACGAAGTACGGATCGGGCAAGGGGGTAGGCATCAGGCGCGTGTAAAACGCGGGCGGCAGGGCGGCAAATGAATTGTCGAGCGTGAGTTTGGCGGCGGTTGTCAAGTGATTCTCCTTGGGCGCATGATACAACAGGCCCCCTGCTGCAACGCAGCATCGAAAAACATTGACGGTTTTAGCACGGTCGTTCCAAACTGGACTTTTGTTATCTGCATGTTCACACAGGAGACTCGATGTCGTCTTTCCCGAAGAGCCCATTGATGGGTCAAATGATGGACCAGCCGCTGCTCATCTCCAGCATCCTCGAGTACGCAGCGAAGCACTACGGCGCCAGTGAAATCGTCTCGCGCCGTGTCGAAGGCGACCTGCACCGCTATACCTATCGCGACTGTTACCGGCGCGCCTGCCGCCTGGCCAATGGCCTTGGCAACCTGGGTGTGAAGATCGGCGACCGCGTCGCCACGCTGGCCTGGAACGGCTACCGCCACATGGAGGCCTACTATGCCGTTTCCGGCTCGGGCGCCGTGCTCCACACGATCAACCCGCGCCTGTTCCCCGAGCAGATCGCCTATATCGCCAACCACGCCGAAGACCAGGTCCTGCTGTTCGACCTGACCTTCCTGCCACTGGTGGAAGCGGTGGCGCCGCTGTGCAAGACGGTCAAGCACTTCATCCTGATGTGCGACCGCGAGCGCATGCCGGCCGAGTCGAAGATCGCCCACCTGATGTGCTACGAAGACCTGATCGACGCCAGCCTGGAGCAATACCACTGGCCGGTGTTCGATGAAAATTCCGCCGCCACACTGTGCTATACCTCCGGCACGACGGGCAATCCGAAAGGCGCCCTGTATTCGCACCGTTCCACCGTGCTGCACGCCTATGCGTCGGCCATGCCCAATGCCCTCAATGTCTCCTCGTGTGACGTGGTGCTGCCGGTGGTGCCGATGTTCCACGTGAATGCCTGGGGCTTGCCCTATTCGGTGCTGCTGTCGGGCGCGAAGATGGTCTATCCCGGCGCGGCGCTCGATGGCAAGTCGCTGTACGAACTGTTCGAGGCCGAAGGCGTGACCTTCTCGGCCGGCGTGCCGACGGTGTGGCTGGGCCTGGTCAACTACGCGCTGCAAAATAATCTCACCTTCTCCACCTTCCGCCGCACCGTGATTGGCGGTTCGGCCTGCCCGCCGGCGATGATGGACACCTTGCTCGACAAGTTCAACGTCGAAGTGGTGCACGCCTGGGGCATGACGGAGATGTCGCCGCTCGGCACTGCCGGCATCCTGATGGGCAAACACAAGACGCTGCCGCAGGCCGAACAGCGCAAGATCCTGCAAAAGCAGGGCCATGCCGTGTATGGCGTGGACATGAAGATCGTCGATGATGACGGCATCGAACTGCCCTGGGATGGCGTCAAGTATGGCCACCTGTACGTCAAGGGGCCGTGGATCATCGCCAGCTATTTCAAGCAGGAAGGCGGCGACGTGCTCGTCGACGGCTGGTTCCCCACCGGCGACGTGGCCACCATCGACCCCGACGGCTATATGCAGATCACCGACCGCAGCAAGGACGTCATCAAGTCCGGCGGCGAATGGATCGGCACGATCGACCTGGAAAACATCGCGATGGCCCATCCCTCAGTGCTGCAGGCGGCCTGCATCGGCGTGGCGCACCCGAAATGGGACGAACGCCCCTTGCTGCTGGTCGTCAAACGGCCCGGCATGGACGTGTCGCGCGAAGAGCTGCTCGCTTTCTTCGAAGGGAAAATCGCCAAATGGTGGATGCCCGACGATGTCGTCTTCATCGACGCGCTGCCGATGGGCGCGACCGGGAAGATCCAGAAAAACAAACTGCGCGAGCAGTTCAAGGACTACAAGCTGCCAACGGCTTGAATCATCACTATAAAAAAGGATCGAGACAAATGACCACTGCACTTCGCCCGCTGTCCCTCGCCGTCTTGCTTGCCATGGGCGGCCTCGCCCAGGCCGATACCGTCAAGGTGGCCTTCATCGATCCGCTGTCCGGGCCTTTCGCGCCGGTCGGCCAGAACCAGTTGCACAGCTTCCAGGCCGTGGCCGAGCTGGCCAACCAGAAGAAGTGGGCGGGCGAGACGAAGATTGAAGTGGTCGGTTTCGACAACAAGGCCAGCCCGCAGGAGTCGCTGACGCAGTTGAAGGCGGCCATCGACCAGGGCTACCGCTACATCACCCAGGGCAATGGCTCGGGGGTGGGCCTGGCGCTGCTCGATGCGATCAACAAGCACAACGAGCGCAATCCCGGCAAGGAAGTGGTGTACCTCAATTATGCGGCGGTCGACCCGGACATGACGAACACGAAATGCAGCTTCTGGCACTTCCGCTTCGACGCCAACTCGGACATGAAGATGGAAGCGCTGACGTCCTACATGGCGCCCAACAAGGACATCAAGAGCGTCTACATCATCGGCCAGAACTACGCCTTCGGCCAGGCCGTCTCGCGCGCCGCCAAGGAATACCTCAAGCGCAAGCGCCCGGACATCAAGATCGCCGGCGACGACCTGCACCCGATCGCCCAGGTCAAGGACTTCTCGCCCTACGTGGCCAAGATCAAGGCTTCCGGCGCCGACACCGTCATTACCGGCAACTGGGGCACTGACCTCGCGCTCTTGATCCGCGCCGCCAAGGATGCCGACCTGAAGGCCAACTTCTACACCTATTACGCCGTCACCACCGGCGTGCCGACGGCGATGGGCGCGGCCGGTGCCGAGCGCGTGAAAATCGTCGGCAACTGGCTGCCGAATAATCCGGGCTTTGTGGGCCATGAGCTGGGCGAGGCTTACAAGAAGAAGTACAACGACGACTATTACACCGTTGCGACATACAGCGGCATCGGCATGCTGGCCCAGGCCATCAAGCAGGCCAGGACGGCCGATCCGGTCAAGGTCGCGCTGGCGATGGAAGGGATGAAGTTCAATTCCCTCAACGGCGAAGTCATGATGAACAAGGTGGACCACCAGCTGCAGCAGGCGCTCTACATCGCCACCTGGACCAAGACCAATGGCAAGGACGTGAAATACGACCAGGAGAACACCGGCTATGGCTTCAAGCTCGACAAGGCCATCGATGCCTATGTGGCCAACCAGCCGACGTCCTGCCAGATGAAGCGTCCATAAGGGCAGCGCATGGAATTTACGCTGTTCACCTTGTTGAACGGCGTTAGCTACGGACTGCTGCTGTTCATGCTGTCGTCCGGGCTGACGCTCATCTTCAGCATGATGGGCGTGCTCAATTTTGCGCACGCCTCCTTCTACATGCTGGGCGCCTACATCGCCTATGCCATCAGCACCAAACTCGGCTATTGGCCCGCGCTGGTGCTCGCCCCCGTCGCCGTCGGCCTGCTTGGCGCGCTGGTGGAACGCTATGGCTTGCGGCCCCTGCACAAGTACGGCCACATTCCGGAGCTGCTGTTTACCTTCGGGCTGTCCTACCTCGTCGTTGAGGTGGTGCAGCTGGTGTGGGGCCGCGCCGCCGTGCCCTATGCGGTGCCGAAGGAGCTGGACGGCCCGCTGTTCACGATCTTTTCAACGAGTTTCCCCAAATACCGCGCCTTCATGATGCTGGTGGCCCTGTCCATGCTCGGCGCAATTTATGTCGTATTGAAGCGCACGCGCATCGGCCTCGTCATCCAGGCTGCGCTGACCCATCCCGACGCCGCCGAGGCGCTGGGCCACAACGTCCCGCGCATCTTCATGTGGGTCTTTGGCGGCGGCTGCGCGCTGGCCGGCCTGGCCGGCGTCATCGGTGGCAACGCCTTCGTCACCGACCCCGGCATGGCGGCCACGGTGGGCAGCATCGTGTTCGTCGTGGTGGTCGTTGGCGGCATGGGTTCGCTGGCTGGCGCCTTCCTCGCCTCCCTGCTGATCGGCGTGATGCAGACCTTTGCGGTGGCGCTGGACTACTCGATGCTCACCTTCCTCAACGCGCTGGGCGCCGGCATCACTGCCGACACGCCGGGATACGCCGTCATGAACGTGACGATTTCTCAGAGCGCGGCCATCCTGCCCTTTGTGCTGCTGGTGCTGATGCTGATCTTTCGCCCGAAAGGCCTGATGGGGACGCGCGAATGAAGTACACGCCATTGAACCTGGGCCGCTATGTGGTGTGGTCCACCTTCGCGCTGATCTTGCTGGTCGTCCCGTGGGTATTCACCAAGGGCGCAGCCTTGTCGATTCTGTCGCAGATTGGCACGCTGATGATTTTCGGCCTGTCCTACAACATGTTGCTGGGGCAGGGCGGCATGCTCTCGTTCGGCCACGCCGTGTATTCGGGCCTGGGTGCCTTCTTTGCCATCCACGTAATGAACAAATACGTCGCAGTGCCAACGAGCCTCGTTCCGCTCGTGGGCGGTTTCGCCGGCATGGGCATCGGCGTGTTGTTCGGTTACGTCACCACGCGCAAGTCCGGTACCACGTTCGCGATGATCACGCTCGGCCTGGTGGAGCTGGTGTTTGCCAGTTCGCTGATGTTTCCAGGGTTCTTTGGCGGCGAGGGCGGCATCACGACCAACCGCGTGCGCGGCGAGGCCTTCCTTGGCCTGAGCTACGGGCCGCAGATCGAGGTCTATTACCTGATCGCCGTCTGGCTCTTCATCAGTACCGCGGCCATGTTCGCCTTCACTCACACGCCGCTGGGCCGCATGATCAACGCCGTGCGCGACAACCCGGAACGCGTGGAGTTTGTCGGCTACGATGCGCAGTGGGTGCGCTACCTGACCCTGATCCTGTCGGCCTTCTTTGCCGGCATCTCGGGCGGTCTGTCGGCGATCAATTTCGAGATCGTCAGTGCAGAGAATGTCAGCGCGATCCGCTCCGGCGCCATCCTGCTGTTCGTGTTCATCGGCGGAATCGGCTTCTTCTTCGGGCCGCTCCTCGGTGTCATTGTGGGCGTCTTCTTCTCGGTGATGCTGTCCGAGTTCACGCCCGCATGGCAGCTGTACCTTGGCGTTTTCTTCATCCTGCTCGTGCGTTTCGCCCCGGCCGGCCTGGCCAGCCTGATCATGCTGCTCCTGCGCGTGGCCAAATTTGGCAAGTTCGGACGCATCTGGCGGCCGCTCCTGCTGGTGCTGGGTGCAGCCTCGCTGATGGCTGTCGGCGCTGTGGCCGGCATTGAATCCCTGTACCGCGAAAGCGGCGAGTCGCACTGGGCCGCGGCGCTGGTGCTGTTCGTGGCGGGCGCCGGCCTGTTCCGCGTTGTGGCACCGCGTTACGCCGCCGTCTGGCACGACGTAAACGCCGACATCGCAGCGCGCCTGCGCGGGGGGGGCGCATGAATGCCCTCGAACTGAAAGACCTGCGCAAGAGCTTCGGCAAGTCCGAGATCATCCGCGGCGCCAACCTGGCCATTGCCCGAGGCGAGCGCTGCGCCGTCATCGGCCCCAACGGCGCGGGCAAGTCCACCTTGTTCAACCTCATTTCGGGGCGCTTCGGCGCGAGTGGCGGCGACATCCTGTTGAATGGCCAGAGCATCAGCGGCCTGAAACCGTTCGAAATCAACCGGCGCGGCCTGTCGCGCAGCTTCCAGATCAGCAATGTGTTCGACAAACTGTCCGTGTTCGAGAACCTGCGCTGTTCGGTCCTGTGGTCGCTCGGCTACCGCTACTCGTTCTGGCAGCGCCTGGGCGGCCTGCGCGACGCGCAGCAACGGGCCGAAGAAGTCATGCTGCAAATTGGACTGCAGCGCCAGCGCGACACGCCCGCGGCCTTGCTGACCTACGCCGAACAGCGCGCACTGGAAATTGGCATTACGATCGCCGGTGGCGCCGACGTTATTTTGCTCGACGAGCCCACGGCCGGCATGAGCCGTTCCGAATCCGACGCCGCCCTCGAATTGATCCGCAAGGTCACGATCGGCAAAACGCTGGTGATGGTGGAGCACGACATGAGCGTGGTCTTCGGCCTGGCCGACAAGATCGCCGTGCTGGTCTACGGCGAAGTGATCGCCTGCGATACGCCAGCCAATATTCGCGCCAATGCCGACGTGCAGGCGGCCTACCTGGGCACGGAGGAAGCACATGACTGACATCCTGAACATCGCCGGGCTGCACGCCTACTACGGCAAATGCCACATCCTGCACGGCATCGACCTGCGCATCGGACAGGGTGAGATCGTCAGCCTGCTCGGTCGCAATGGGGTAGGGCGCTCGACGCTGGTGAAGGCCGCGATGGGACAGGTGCGCGGCGAAGGGTCGATCCGCTTCAAGGGCGAAGAGATGATTGGCCTCAAAGCCTTCCAGATCGCCCACAAAGGCCTGGCCTACGTGCCTGAAAACCGCGACATTTTCCCCACGCTCACGGTGGAGCAGAACCTCGTGCTGGGTCAGAAAAAGTCCGGCGTGAGCGGGCGCTGGAGCCTGGCCGACATGTACCGCATGTTCCCGCGCCTGCAGGAGCGGCGCGACGTCGCCGCCGGCTTCCTCTCGGGCGGCGAGCAGCAGATGCTCACCCTGTGCCGCAGCCTGATGGGCGACCCCGACCTGATCATGGTCGATGAACCCACCGAAGGCCTGGCGCCGAAAATCGTCGCCCTGGTGGCCGACTACCTCAAAGCCTTGAAGGAGAAGGGCATCTCGGTGCTGCTGGTCGAACAAAAGCTGGCCATCGCCCTCGATATTTCGCAGCGCGTTTACGTGATGGGCCACGGCGCCATCGTCTTTGAAGGTACACCCGCCGACCTGCGAGCCAGCGCCGCCATCCGCAAGGAGTGGCTGGAGGTTTGACGGCCAGGAGCAGCAGTAGGACCTACGCCGATATCGACGTCGTGTTTGACCACAACAAAAATAATACGACCGTTCTTTTATGCGGTATAGTGATGCATCCGCGATTTCACCAATAAGGAAGAGACATGAGCGCCGAATACCTGGTCAATGGCAGCGTAGCCATCATCACTTTCAACAATCCGCCTGTGAATGGACTGGGCCTGGACACGCGCACCGCCGCTGTCGCCGGGATCCGCCGCGCGCAAGCCGATGATGCCGTCAAGGCCATCGTGATCACCGGCGCGGGCAAGGCCTTTTCGGGCGGCGCCGACATCAAGGAATTCAATTCGCCCAAGGCCCTGCAAGAGCCAACGCTGCACACCCTGATTAACGTGGCCGAAAGCTCGACCAAGCCGGTTGTCGCAGCCATCCACACGGTGTGCATGGGCGGCGGGCTGGAACTGGCGCTCGGCTGCCATTACCGCGTGGCCCTGCCAGGCGCGCAGATCGCGCTGCCGGAAGTGAAGCTTGGCCTGCTGCCAGGCGCCGGCGGCACCCAGCGCCTGCCGCGCGTGCTGGGCCTGGAAATGGCCCTGAACATGATCGTCTCGGGCACGCCAGTACTGTCCGAAAAACTGGCCAAGACGGCGTTGTTTGACGAGGTCTATGAACCGGGCGCCGACCTGATCGCTTCGGCCGTTGCCTTCGCCAACAAGGTGGCCGATGTGCGTCCGCTGCCGCGCGTGCGCGACCGCAAGGTGGACTACCCGAACCACGAAGCCTTCCTGCAGTTCTCGCGCAATATGGTGCGCGGCATCGCCGGTGCGTTCCCGGCGCCGCTCGAATGCGTCGAAACGGTCGCAGCTTCCGTGACGAAGAAGTTTGAAGATGGCCTCAAGTTCGAACGCGAGCGCTTCATCCACCTGATCCAGACGCCGGAATCGAAGTCCCTGCGCCACGCCTTCTTTGCCGAACGCGTCGCCAGCAAGGTGCCGGACGTGCCAGCCGATACGCCAGTGCGCGACATCAAGGCTGCCGCCATCATTGGCGCCGGCACCATGGGCGGTGGCATCGCGATGAACTTCCTTAACGCCGGCATTCCCGTCCGGCTGCTGGAGATGAAGCAGGAAGCGCTGGACAAGGGCATCGCAACGATCCGCAAGAACTACGAGAACACGATGAAGAAGGGCAAGCTCACGCCCGAGAAATTCGAGCAGCGCATGGCCCTGCTGTCGGGCACCTTGTCCTATGACGAGATTGGCGCGGCCGACATCGTCGTCGAAGCCGTGTTCGAAGACATGGGCGTCAAGGAGACTGTGTTCAAACAGCTCGACGCCGTGATGAAGCCGGGCGCCATCCTCGCCTCGAACACGTCCACGCTGGACCTGGACAAGATCGCGGCCTTCACCAGCCGTCCGCAAGACGTCATCGGCACCCACTTCTTCAGCCCCGCCAACGTGATGAAGCTGCTCGAAATCGTGCG
>JAZJYP010000159.1:0-29775 GCA_040390345.1 Pseudomonadota bacterium
ACCCCGAAGTGGCATTGCCGTTTCGTATTTCACTTCGCGCAGCGCGACGCTGGTGTTGATCTGGCCGATGCCGGCCAGCTTGAACAGCACCTCGTGCAGGAAGGCCTGGTAGGCTTCCATGTCCGGCACAATGACCTTGATCATATAGTCCGAATTGCCTGTCGTTTCATAGCACTCGACGACTTCGCTGCGCGTCATGATGGCGCGCTCGAATTCCTCCACTACCCCAGCCGCATGGCGGTTCAGGGTCACGTGGGCGTGGCAACATACCATCAATCCCAGCTTGCGGCGGTCGGCGATGGCGGCATAACGTACGATGTAGCCGCTGTCTTCGAGCTCCTTGTGGCGACGCCAGCACGGGGTCGCCGACAGGCCCACCTTTTCGGCCAGTTCCGCCGTCGACATGCGGCCGTTTTTCTGCAATTCATCGAGGATTTTCAATGATGCAGCGTCAAGAGTGTGATTTTGCATAATTTTGCCATTTTTGAGTATATTTATCCGAACTTTATCACTGGGCGAGGAAGTTGGGAATAATTTTTCGCGCCGTTGGAATTATCATCCTCGGATGAATACTCTCAACGACAAGTTCGACCCTGCCGCCCCCCTGGCCGATCCCGATTATGCCCTTGACGACAACCTGCGCCGCGACAGCGGGCGCGTTTTCCTCACCGGCACCCAGGCCCTGGTGCGCCTGCTGGTCACGCAAAAACGCCTCGATGAACACGCGGGCTTGAACACGGCCGGTTTTGTGAGCGGCTATCGCGGTTCGCCCCTTGGCGCCGTGGACCAGGAGATGTGGCGCGCGCGTACCTTGCTGGAAAAGCACAGCGTTGAGTTCCTTCCCGCGATCAACGAAGACCTGGGCGCCACTGCCGTCCTCGGCGCGCAGCAAGTCGAGAGCGACCCGACCCGCAAGGTCGAAGGCGTATTCGCCATGTGGTACGGCAAGGGTCCCGGCGTGGACCGCTCGGGCGACGCCATCAAGCACGGCAACGCCTACGGCTCCTCGCCCCACGGCGGCGTGCTGGTGGTGCTGGGGGACGACCACGGTTGCGTGTCGTCCTCGATGCCGCACCAGAGCGAGCAGGCACTCATTGCCTGGAGTATGCCGGTCATTAATCCATCGAATATCCAGGAATACCTCGAATTCGGCCTGTACGGCTGGGCACTGTCGCGTTTCTCCGGCAATTGGGTCGGCTTCAAGGCGATTTCCGAAACCGTGGAAGGCGGCGCCGTCGTCGATGTACCCGTGATGCCGCAGTTCGCAACACCGACGCACTACCAGTATCCCGAAGAAGGCCTGCATTACCGCTGGCCCGACCTGCCAAGCCTGAAAATCGAACAGCGCGTCGCCGAAAAGCTGAACGCCGTTCGCGCCTTCGCCCGCGCCAATTCGATCGACCGCCTGACCGTGCACGCGCCGCAGGCCAAACTGGGCATCGTCAGCGCCGGCAAGGCCTACCTCGACCTGGTCGAAGCCTTGCAACGCATGGGCCTGGGCTTGCCGCGCCTCGAAGAACTGGGCATCCGCGTCTACAAGCCGGGCCTGACCTGGCCGCTGGAGCCCCATCGCCTTGCTGCCTTTGCCGACGGCCTGGCCGAGATTCTGGTGGTCGAAGAAAAAGACCCAATCATCGAACAGCAGCTCAAGAACCTGTTCTACAACTTGCCCGCCGAGAAGCGCCCGCAAGTGCTTGGCAAGACCGACCTGGCAGGTGCACCGCTGGTCGCCATGATCGGCGAACTGCGCCCATCGCGTATTGCCCCCGCGCTGATCCGCTGGCTCGCGCCGCACCTGCCCAAGCAGGAACTGACACAATACCTGCCCGGTTTCTGCAAGGGCGACGTGCAGGCGAACCCCGACGCCGCGGTGCGCACGCCATATTTCTGTTCCGGCTGTCCGCACAATACGTCCACCCGCGTACCCGAAGGCAGCACCGCCATCGCCGGTATCGGCTGCCACTTCATGGCCACGTGGATGAAGCGCGACACCGTGCAGCTGGTACAAATGGGTGGCGAGGGCGTCACCTGGGTGGCCGCTTCGCGCTTCGTCAGCAAGAAGCACGTGTTCCAGAACCTGGGCGACGGCACCTATTTCCACTCCGGCTTCCTGGCCATCCGCCAGGCCATTGCCGCGCGCACCAACATCACCTACAAGATCCTTTACAACGATGCCGTCGCCATGACCGGTGGCCAGCCGGTGGACGGCAAATTGAGCGTGCCGCAAATCGTCCAGCAAGTGCTGACCGAGGGCGCCGAAAAATGCATCGTCGTCACCGACTACCCCGAGAACTACGACAACGTCGCGCTGGCCCCCGGCGTGACGGTGCACCACCGCAGCGAACTCGATCTGCTGCAACGCCAACTGCGCGAGATGGAAGGCGTGACCGTGCTGGTGTACGACCAGACCTGCGCCGCCGAAAAGCGCCGCCGCCGCAAGAAGAAGGAATTCCCCGATCCCGCCCGTCGCATGGTCATCAATCCGGAAGTATGCGAAGGCTGCGGCGACTGCGGCGTGCAATCGAATTGCCTGTCCATTCTCCCGCTGGAGACCGAACTTGGCCGCAAGCGCCAGATCGAACAGTCCTCCTGCAACAAGGACTATTCGTGCGTGGAAGGCTTCTGCCCGAGCTTCGTCTCCGTGCTTGGCGGCGAACTGAAAAAACCCGCCGCCGCCAAACTCGAACTGGGCACGATCGTGCAAGCGCTGTTGCCATATCCGCCGCCGCAGCCGCACCGTTTCGACAAGCCGTTTGAAATCCTCGTCGCCGGCGTCGGCGGCACCGGCGTCGTGACCATCGGCGCGCTCGTCACGATGGCTGCCCACCTGGAAGGCAAGGGCGCCTCCACGCTCGACTTCATGGGCTTCGCGCAAAAGGGCGGGGCGGTGATGTCGCACGTGCGCATCGCCCCATCGCCCGACGCGCTCAACCAGGTGCGCATCGACCTGCAGCAGGCCGACGCCGTGCTGGCCTGCGACATGGTGGTCGGCTCCATGCCTGACGCGCTGGCTGTAATGCGCCGTTCGCACACCCAGGTCGTCGCCAATGAACAGGAAATCCCCACCGCTAGCTTCACCCGCGACCCGGACGCCAGCAACAATATGCCCGGCCTGTTCGAACAGATGCGCCAGGTCGTCGGCACCCAGAACGTGCATGCGTTGGACGCGCAAGATATCGCCACGCGCCTGCTGGGCGAACCGATCGCCGCCAACATGCTCATGCTCGGCTACGCCTGGCAGCAAGGCCTGATTCCAGTTGGCTTGCCGGCGCTCGAGCGTGCGATCGAATTGAACAACGTCGCCATCGAGATGAACAAGAAGGCCTTTACGCTCGGCCGCCTGGCTGCGGCCGACAGCGCTGCGCTCGAAAAGCTCGGCCCCAACCGCGCCAAGGTCATCGAGTTCAGTGCACCGGCCGCGCTTGAAGACACGCTCGCCTCGCGCGCCAAGCGCCTGCGCGACTATCAGAACGGCGCCTACGCCATGCGTTATATGGAAGCGGTTCGCCGCGTCGAAGCGAAAGAGCGCGCCGTCGACGGCGCCGATTCGAAGACCCCGCTGGCCAAAGCCGTCGCCCGCAACCTGTACAAAGTGATGGCCTACAAGGACGAATACGAAGTCGCGCGCCTGCACAGCGATAGCGCCTTCCGCGCCCAGGTCGACGCCCAGTTCGGCGGCGACTTCAAGCTCGAATTCCACCTCGCGCCGCCGCTCCTGGCCCGCAAGAAGCCCGGCTCCGAAGTGCCACAGAAGATGAAGTTTGGTGCCTGGATCGTGCCCGCCTTCCGCATACTCGCCCCGCTGAAGGTCCTGCGCGGCACACCGCTCGACATCTTCGGCTATACGTCCGAGCGCCGTCGCGAACGCGCCTGGCGCGACAGTTACTTCGAGCTGGTCGAACAGATCGTTGCCACCCTCGATGCCGGCAACCGCGCCACCTTGCTAAAGCGGGCCCAACTGCCGGAACAAGTGCGCGGCTACGGCCATGTCAAGCGGGCCAGCCTGGAGAAAGCCGAAGCGCAAATGAGGGCGTCGTAGGGTGGGCACAGGTGCCCACGCGCCCGCGGATGCTGCATCCACGCGCGGACCGCATCTTGCCGGACTCGGTCAGCGCCGCTTAATACGCGCAACGAAGCCAAGCCCTGCCAATCCGGCCAGCAACATGCCATAGGTCTCGGGTTCAGGGACAGCTGATACACCCAGTGTCAGGTTGTTGGCGCTGACCCAGTGGGTCGCCGGGCTTGCGCTGGTCAGAGTGACTGTGCTCAGCGCTCCGGTCGAGACAAAGCCGCGGAACGAACTGGTGTTCGAATTGATAATAAGTTGTGTGACTGTCCCTGATGTGTCGGTCGCGGTCAATTGCATTGTGCCGCCAGCGAGGTAGAACCCACGAACCTCGGAGCCGAAGAAAAAGCCGCCGACCCCGCGCACATTGGCACCGAAATTGGAGAAAGTGATCGTGTCGCTGCTATTGTCGGTCGACAGATAGTGGTCGGCACCGTCCCCGGCGCCGTAAAAGTCGGACTTGGGACCGGCGGCAGCCGTGTACGTATAGGCGCCGGCGTGGCGTGCCAGTGGTGTGGGCGCGGAATCGATGATGAGGTCGTCGAAGGTATCGACGCCGGGTGAGGAAATCGCGGCCAGGTAGCTTGCCTGGCTTGAGTACACAGTGATTGCCGCTTGTGTGGTGCCGCTCGCTAACAACACGACGGCCATCGGGAGGGATTTGAGAATCAGGCTGTGGATGGTCAAGATGGGCTCCGGTATTGGTTCAAAAAGAATGGAAGCATTGCGCCAACGTGGCGTTAACGCGGCATCACATTATCATAAAATCTACTAATATTTACAATAAAAATTAACAAAATAACATTGTAATGCCTCTCCATGCGGGGGAAGGCCACTTGCCAAAAGTTGGATTTAATGCCAGTCTTTGCCCCATTCGTTAATTCGCCGCAAAGCCGCTGGCGGCACGCGGCACGGCGCAACGTCAGGCGCCCCATACCATGATCGAGGCTTGTACAACACTCAACCAGTCCGACTGGATCGCGCTGCGCGCGGCGCTCTGGCCGGAATGTCCACGTGCGGAGCACGAGGCGGAAACGTCGTCGATCGTTGCGGCGCCCACCAGCCTTGCCGCATTCCTGGCGCGCGATCATCGCGGCAATCCGATCGGACTCGTTGAAGCGGCTGTCAGGACTGATTATGTCAACGGCACGATGTCCTCACCGGTTGCATTCCTCGAGGGTGTGTATGTTGTCCCGGAGAGCAGGAGGGCAGGCATTGCCCGCTCGCTGATAAGCTCCGTCGAGCAATGGGCCCTGGTTGTCGGGTGCCACGAATTCGCGTCGGATGCGCTGCTGGCCAATGCCGAAAGCCATGCAATGCATCAAGCGCTCGGCTTTGAGGAAACAGAGCGCGTCGTGTTTTTCAGAAAGGTGTTGGCGTGAATACGGGGCGGCGTTCGTTTCTCGCCGCCTCCGCGGCATTGGTCGTCGCCGGCAGCTCGGGATGCAGTGGCAAGGCGTCGGACGAGCGTCAATTGCAGTTCGCTTCGCTCGGCGCAGCCGAAGAGGAACTTGCACGCCTGGCGCAAGCGGGGACGTTGGCGTCGAGCGCCAGCTGGAACTGGGCCCAGACCTTGAACCATTGCGCCCAGAGTATCGAGTACTCCATGACCGGTTTTCCGGCGGCGAAGTCGATGTTTTTCCAGCGCACGGTCGGCGCGGCGGCGTTTGGCGTCTTTGCGTGGCGCGGACGCATGACGCACGACTTGGCCGAGCCGATTCCCGGCGCGCCTGTGCTCGACGGAGCGGCCGAGGCGACCCAAGCGCTGGAACGCCTGCGCGCCGCGATCCTCCATTTTCATCGCTGGACGGGGCCCATGCGCGCGCACTTCGCATATGGCGAACTCGACAAGAAGGATTACGAGCTCGCCCACGCCATGCATCTTGCCAATCACTTGTCGGCGTTCCAGGCCCGGCGCCAGGGCGTCGCGTCGTTAAGGTCCAAGTAACATGGCGAGCCTGGCGGCGAGCAGCTTGCCGATGAAGCGCAATGGATATCCCGGATGGGAGGGCACGTCCGACGGCTGATCGTCCGCCTCACGAGACTTTGTGCAGACGCGCATTTCCAGCGGCGCCTGTGCGCCCTTGAAGCGGGGCCGGCAAATCGATACCCAGTGCTTCGAATCGTCGAAGTTGATCAGCATCGGCGTCTTGCAGCAAGTGGCGACGACCCGGTTGGTCGCTGATTTCTCGCGAAGTTTGTAGGCGCGCAAGTGCTGCTCTCCGGCGACACAGTGGACCCGGTCCTTGCGGTAGAGCTGGTAGGCCATGCCGCCATCGGCTTCGCGGGCGGACTGGGCATCGGGCAGGGCTTCGAGCTGGCGCCAGCCGTCCTGGCAATCCTGGCAGTAGCAAACGGCGCAGACGATCGGTCGTTCGTTGGCGCGGATTTCAACGCTTCCGCATGCGCATGTGGCTGTGCTGTACATCACCGCCTCACCCGAATTGCAAGGCGCTGCCGGTTTCGAGCAGGGACTTCATGCTCGCGGCGATCATGGCCCATGCTTCCTTGAGGCCTTCATGCCCGGCTGGCAAGTCGTAGTGCGAGATCGTCAGCTTGACCAGGTTTCCCACGGCGGCGATGTCATACACGACGCGCGAGGTGTTCACGTCGGCGGCCATCCAGGCGGCCCTGTAGCTGAGCTCCAGGCGCTGCGCTGGGATGGCGTCGAGCACAAGGCCAAACACCATCGCGCGGCCGTCGTCGGTGCGATATTCGTAAGGATCGTTGATGCGCAGGGTGCTGTGGAAGGCCGTGCCCTTGAACATATACTGCTTGCTGATGTCCGGGCTGGTCAGCGCGTCCCAGACCTGGGCAGGCGTGGCACGGATAAAGGTCTCCAGCATGAAAGTTGGATTGATATTCAGGCTCATCGGTGTATTCCTTTCCAGGTCGGCCTTCAGGTCCAGCATGGCCCGGGCCAGCGGTTGTTGCGTCAGGGGCTCGAGCCAGCGGTCTACGAGCGATTGGAGTGGGGCGCCATTCAGGTAGTGGTACTTGAAGCGCCCGGCCTTGTGGGTCAGGATCAGGCCGGCCGCTTCGAGCACCTTGAGGTGTTTCATGACCCCAAAGCGGGTCAGGCCGGTGGACACTTCCAGCTCGGATAAGGTTTGACCGTCGCGCATGCGCAAGCGGTCGAGCAGCAGGCGGCGGGTCTCGTCACTGAGGGCTTTGAAAATGGCGTCCATGGCCAAATTATAGGTGACCATTTTGTCACGTGTCAAGCCGGTCACCTGAGTTTTTGCAGGCTGGCGGGGGAGGGGGGATTCAACGGCCCAACAGGTCGTGGGCGTCGAGGATGGCGAAAGCGATTTCCGGATTGCGTTCGAGGCATTTACGGATCGCCGCCGGAATCGTCTGTTTGGTCTTGCGGCACAGGCCCGGCAGGTCGCCCAGCGCGATCTGGAAACCCCGCACGGTGCGCACTTCGTTGGCACCCGGTGCGATGCGCAGTTTGACGCCCAATTGCCTGTACATCAGGTCAGCAACGTAGTTCAGATCGGCATAGCTGTCCACCCGTTCGATGCGTGCGATCAGTCCTCTTTCCTGCTCGCGCGTGAGCATCAAAATGCGTGCGTCGGCCTGTGGATCGGCCAGCAGCGCTTCGCGCCCGCAGTCGCACAGGCCCGGCGGACACTCGGTGCGCATTGGTACGGTGGCGGGAGCTTGCATGGTCACGGCAAGGGCTGTGTGTTATGTTGACGGAAGCTGATTTTACATCGAACCTCGAAGGGACCCTTGATGAAACTCGCCTCCGTGCTACCTGGCCTGTTCCTGATCGTCGCGCAAGCCGGCGCTGCGACCTTTCCGGAGCCTGTGCAGGGCGATGCCGTGCTCAAGGATTTCCAGTTTGCGTCTGGCGAATCGATACCGGCATTGCGGATCCACTATCGGACGCTGGGCCAGCCGCAGCGTAATGCGCAGGGTGTCGTGACCAACGCAGTGCTGATCACGCATGGCACCGGCGGCAGCGGCGCGCAGTTCCTGCGGCCGGAGTTTGGCGGTGAATTATTTGCGGCGGGCGGCCTGCTCGATACAGCGCGCTATTACATCATTCTTACCGACGGCATTGGGCACGGCCAATCCAGCAAGCCAAGCGATGGCATGCGTGCGCGCTTTCCTCACTATGGTTACCGCGATATGGTCGATGCCCAGCACCGGGTGCTGATCGAAGCGCTCGGCGTGAATCATTTGCGCCTTGTCATGGGCACGTCGATGGGTGGCATGCAGGCATGGGTGTGGGGCGAGCGCCATCCGCAGTTCATGGATGCGCTCATGCCGCTGGCCAGTTTGCCGACGCAGATCGCGGGGCGCAACCGCGTGTGGCGCAAGCTAATTATCGATGCGCTGCGCCACGATCCGCAGTGGCTGGGCGGGGAGTACAAGGTGCAGCCGGCCAGCTTGCGTACAGCGATCGAGATGCTTTACCTGATGGGCAGCAATCCGGTATTGCGACAGCAGCAGGCACCGACGCTGGCAAGCGCGGACACGGCGCTGGAGGCGGCCGTCGCGACGGGTTTGAAATGGGATGATGCGAACGATTTGCTGTATCAGCTGGAAGCTTCGCAGGACTACGATCCGGGGCCGGAACTGGAGAAGATCGCAGCGCCGCTGATGGCGGTCAATTCGGCGGATGATTTGATCAATCCGCCGGAACTCGGGATTTTGGAACGGGAGATCCGGCGGGTGAAGCGGGGGACGGCGGTAGTGCTACCGTTGACGCCGGAGACGCGGGGGCATGGGAGCCATACCGTGGCGGTGCTTTGGAAGGCTTATCTTGAGCAGGTGCTAGCGAGCTCGCGCTAGTGCGTGTATTTCTTTAGCAGCGTGGCAAAGCGCTGGCGGCCAGGGCCTCCCAGCCAGTTCCATGCCGCTTCCACCTGGTCCCGGTGCTGGTCGTAGTAGTCCTGGTTGGTCGCCAGCCAGATGTAGGCGGTGCTGATCGGCTTTTCGAGGCGCACAATGTCTTTGCCGAAGCGCGCAGCGACGAAATTGTCCATGTCGTTGGGCAGGATCAGGCTCACCGCCAACGCGTCGATGCGGCCTAGCTTGAGTTTTTCGAGATTGCGCGCGACATCGACCGCGCCATCGTCCACATTCATCCCCAGTTTGCGCAGGCTCGCAGCATAGGCGGCGCCGTGCGTCGTGCCGACGGAATGGCCCTTCAAATACGTCATTGGATCGGTGTCGGCAGGCAGCTTGTCGCTGGCGCGGACGAACGTCACAACCACAATGCGCACGGCCCGCTCGTAATCGAGCTTGCCCTGGCGGTCTTTGGGGAAGACGATGCCGGGTGGATTGTCCGGACGGTCTTCAACGGGCGCAAAATCGATGCTGCCATTTTCAAGCGAAGACCTGACCCGCATGACGGGCAGGCGCACGAGGCTGATCTGGCAACCGGCGCTGATGGCAAAATCGGCAATCAGCTCCACGCTTGCGCCGGGCGGCGTGGGAATGTCATAGCCGTCGCCAAGCCAATAAGGCGGGCGGTCCTGGTTGACATAGCCGATGCGAATGGGGGTACATGCGGCGCCGGCCTGCGTGGCAAACAAGGCCAGCACGCAGGCTGCGGCGAACTTACTAAAAGACATCTTTTGACGCTGACTGGCTGGAGAATCGGGGATTATAGCCAGTTTCCCCTTTTCTTGCCGCCGCTCAGAATTCTTCCCAGGTGTCTTCGCTCGCTGCCGCCTTGTGCCCGCTGCCGGCGGCGGCGATACGCTTTGGACGCTGTGTCCTTGGCGCAGGCGCTGGTGGCGCGTGGCGTGGCGCGCGCGCGATCGAAATCACGGGCGCCCGCTGGGCTTGGTGTGATTCGACCGTGAAGACGCTGACCACTTGCGACAACTGGGCCGCCTGTTCCTGCATCGCCAGCGCGGCCGCAGCGGCTTGTTCCACCAGGGCGGCATTCTGCTGGGTGGCCGCATCCATGCCGGTGATCGCTTCGTTCACCTGTTCGATGCCGGCGAGCTGTTCGTGGCTGGCGAAGGCAATCTCGCCCATGATGTCGGTGACGCGGGCGATCGAGTCGACAATCTCGCGCATCGTCTTGCCGGCGTCGTTGACGAGGCGCGTGCCGGCGTCGACCTGGTCGACCGAGGCGCCGATCAGGCCCTTGATTTCCTTGGCCGCGGCGGCCGAGCGCTGGGCGAGGTTGCGCACTTCGGTGGCCACAACGGCAAAGCCCCGGCCCTGTTCGCCGGCGCGCGCCGCTTCCACGGCGGCGTTGAGCGCAAGGATATTGGTCTGGAACGCGATGCCATCGATGACGGCGATGATGTCGACGATCTTGCGCGAGGAGGCGTTGATCGAGTCCATCGTTGCGACCACTTCGTCGACCACGGCACCGCCTTTGCCGGCCACTTCGGAAGCGGTCACGGCGAGCTGGTTGGCCTGGCGGGCGTTGTCGGAATTCTGGCGCACGGTGCTGGTCAGTTCTTCCATCGACGAAGCGGTCTCTTCCAGCGAGCTGGCCTGGCCTTCGGTGCGGGCCGACAGGTCCTGGTTGCCGGCGGCGATTTCGGCCGAGGCACGGGCGATGGTTTCGGTGCCGCTGCGTACGTTCGAGACGATGCGTACCAGGCTGTCGTTCATTTCTTTGAGCGCCTGCTGCAACTGGCCCACTTCGTCGCTGGAGGTGACGCGGATGGTGCTGCTCAAGTCACCCTCGGCCACGGTGCGCGCCGTTTTGACGGCGTGCGTGAGCGGACCCACGATACTGCGCGTGATGATCCATGCCGTCAGCATCGACAGGATGCCGCCGATGACGCCCAGCGCCATCATCACATTGCGGCCAAAGGTGGCGGCGTCCTTGGCTTCGTTGCCCGAGCTTTGCATCTGTTCGACCTGGAAGGCGATCAGCTTGTCCAGTGCATCCATATAGGCTTGCTGGCTGGGGCGCAGTTCCGTTTGCAGCGCGGCGATGGCGTCATCGCGCTTGCCTTCGCGGATCAGGCGGATGACCTTGTCGCGCTGCGGCGAGAAACCGTTGCGAGCGGCGCCAATATCGCGCAACAGGGTTTGCGCGGCGGGCAGCTGGAGGGTCTCGCCCAGTTTGTCGAGGCGCGCGCCAACGTCCCTGGCGATTTGCTCGGCCTGGTCCATATCGGCCTTGGCCGCGGCATCGTCTACCAGGAGGGCATTGGCCAGGTGGCGCGCCTGCAGGTCGATCTTGTTCTTGGCTATATTGAGTTCGCTGATCTTGGCGTAGCGGTCGTTGACCGTCACGTCGATTTCCCGGCTGGTCAGGCCCAGCCGCGTGGCACCCACTGCCACCACGACTGCCAGCATGCCGGTCGTGAGCGCGAAGCTGATGGTCAGGCGCTGCCCGATCTTCACATCTGCAATCTTCATTGATATCCCCGTTATCAAAATCCGGGCTCTGCGGCCCGGGCGGGAAAGATTGTAGCCCCAATAAGTATTTGCGTGCAGAAATTTTTTCTTACGGCAATACACGACCAAATTGGGCGGCCGTCATCGCCGCCACGCCCAGCAAAAGCAGGCCGATGGTACGGGCCGCCAGTGTCGATGCACCGGGTTTGTCGTCGAGCCAGACCGAAGCGCGGCTGGCCAGCAGGGCCAGGCCGCCGTAGACCCCAGCCTGGGTCGCGCTGGTGATGGCGCCGAGCACGCCGGCCTGGAGCCAGATCGGGCCGGCGCCGGAATGGAGGAATTGCGGGAACACGGCCAGCATGAACAGATAGGCTTTCGGATTGACCAGCGAGGTGATGACGGCGCGGCGGAAGGTGACCACCGGCGCCGCCACGCCGCCGCGCATGCTGGGCAGGGCCACGCCACTGCTACGCAACAGGCTGATGCCGATCCAGGCGAGGTAGAGCGCGCCGCCGGCCAGCATCACGTCGAACAGCGGCGGCCACCAGCGCAGCACGGCCGCCACGCCCAGGGCGCCCATCAGCAGGTGGCAAAAGCCGCCGGCCACGATGCCCGCCACGGCGGCCAGGCCCGAGCGGCGTCCGCCGAGTACGGCGCTGCCCATGACGAAGGCCATGTCCAGGCCGGGCAGGGCGACGATGCCGAACACCAGCAGGAAATACAGGGTCAGGTTGGCGGACTGGTTCATGCTGCGCACGCCACCATTTCCGGCACGCCGGCCCAGCGCAGGCGCGAACGCTTGCACGGGTCCATCAGCACCAGTTCAGCCTGTCCCTCGGCCAGGCCGCACGCGGCCAGTGCGCTGGCCGCATGGTCGAACATCGGGCGCATGCTGTTGAAGGCGGCGTCGTCGCGCACCACGCCCAGCCACACCAGGTACTGGCCGTCACTGCGCACCGGGTGGCGCGGGAAGTTGTTGGGCACATCGAGCGTGCCCAGGATGCCCGCTTCAATCAGGCCGCGCCCGCGGTAGCCGGCGAACCAGGCTTCGGCTCCGGCTGCCAAGGCATCGAACTGGCCCGGCGCTGCCTTGAAGATCTGGGCCACGACAGCGCCTTGCGCGCCGCGCGGTTCGGCTATCGGGTCGACGGCGCGCAGTGCCGGCAGGCCGCTGTCCGGTGTCAGGGGACGCAGCAGCAGCACGTCGTCGCTGTCGACGATGTAGCGATTGAGCGTGGCCCTGTGCTCGGCCCATACCGGCCCGTCGTAAAACGCATGGCAGACCGCCGAACGCATGCCCAGGCTGGTGTAGCCGCGCAGCCAGGTGAAACCGTCAGGTCGGGCGCGTTCGTAAAACTGGCCGAGGGCGGCGGCGCCCAGCTGCTGGAAGGCCTCCGGGAAGAAGGTCTCGAAGTAGCGGGCAAAGTGGGCCCGGCCACCGGGCGTGATGGTGTAGCGGCGGAGTTCGATGACGTTGTACATATTGGCCTCGTGGTCGTCTGTTGTTGTTAAACGAAGCATAAAACCGATATAGGACAGAATTAGCCCTAATAAACTGATATCTTTGCCACATGTACCATCCAACCACACGCGTTCTGGCAGTGCTCGAGCTGCTGCAAACCCACGGCCGCATGAGTGGCGCCGACATGTCGGGCCGCCTCGGCGTCGATGCGCGCACGCTGCGCCGCTATATCGTCACGCTTGAAGAGATGGGCATTCCCATCACCACCGAGCGGGGGCGCCATGGCGGCTACGCCCTGATGGCCGGCTTCAAGCTGCCGCCGATGATGTTTACCGACGACGAAGCGCTGGCACTGGGCATCGGCTTGCTCGCTGCCCGCAGCCTCGGCTTCGCCGAAGCGGCACCGGCCGTGGCCAGCGCCCAGGCCAAGCTCGAGCGCATCATGCCGGCCAACCTGAAGCGCCGCCTGCGCGCCGTTGACGAAACCGTACGGCTCGATATGGTGCGCGTCACGGCACCGGCCGACAACGAGGCCCTGGTCACGCTCAGCACGGCGGCGCTGGCGCAGCAGCGCGTCCACATGCAATACCGCGCACCGGACGGCAAACAGACCGAGCGCGATTTCGATGCATACGGCCTCGCTTTCCGGGGCGGCTGCTGGTATGTGATCGGCATGTGCCACCTGCGCGCCGGCATGCGCTCGTTCCGGCTCGACCGCATCGTGCGGGTGGAAACGCGTCCCGTGTCGTTTGCGCGGCCGGCCCGCTTCGATGCGCTGGCCCATTTGCGCGAGTCGCTGGCACAGATGACGCGCGCTTTCCCGGTCGAGGTGCTGCTCAAGACCACACTGGACGCGGCCAGCAAGCACTTCTTCGACGCCATCGGCACCTTCGAGCAGGTTGACGGTGGCGTTATCCTGTATAGCCAGACCGACCATATCGACTGGTTTGCCAGCCAATTGGCCAGCGTGCCCTTCGAATTCGAAGTGCGCGCGCCCGAATCGCTGCGGGTGGCCGTGCAAAAAGTGGGGGAGCGCTTGTTACGCATGACGCGCGCGGGCTAGAATGCCGGCCATGCATAGATCTCTTTTCGCCGGCCTGGTGCTGGCCGCACTTTTATCGTCCGATGCGCTCGCCGGCGGTTGCCCGGCCCACTATCTCGGTGGCCAGCTGCCCGAGATTCGCAATCCCAAACTGGCGCAATCGACCCAGGAACTTTGCTATGGTGTGTTTGGCGTCATGCATTCGGGCGTAACGCGCACGCCGCTATGGTCGGCCGAGCTGCTCAAGTCAGGCAATATCGCCCAGGCCCACGCGCTCTCGCGCGAGAATTCCTTCCACGCCGAGCCGCGCCTGCCTTCGGGCGTGCGCGCCGAACTGGCCGACTACGCGCACAGCGGCTACGACCGCGGCCATATGGCGCCCAACGGCGATATGCCGGACCGCGAGACGCAGCACGAGAGCTTCACGCTGGCCAATATGGTCCCGCAGGATGCCGAGAACAACCGGCATCTGTGGGCTGGCATCGAAGGTGCGGTGCGCGGCATGGCGAAGAAGGACGGCGAACTGTATGTCGTCACCGGTCCGGCCTTCATCGGTGGCAGCCTGCAGAAAGTGGGACATGTGCTGGTGCCTACGCACCTCTACAAGGCTGTCTACAGCCCGCGCCAGAACGCCGGTGCGGCCTGGTTTGTGGAGAACAAGGGCGATGCCGAGGTGCAGACCATCAGCATCACCGAACTGGAAGGCAAGATCGGCATCAACCTGATGCCAGCCTTGTCGGCGCAACAGAAGCAAGCGATGCTGCGCCTGCCGACAATACGAAAGGGCCGCAAATGAAGTTCACCCCGTATGCCAACGAAGCGGACGTGCTGCAGCTGGGCCGCCTGTCCATTGAAAACCGCCTCGACCGCGTGACCCTGTGCGGCGACCTCGATCTCACCCGCGACCAGTCCGGCCTGGTGCATGCGCGCTTGCTGCACAAACTGCTGGGCGAGATCGTGGCGCGGCTCGAAGCGCAGCCGCTGCCGGAAACACTGCCTGCGCCGCAGCGCAAGCAGGTCGACAACCCGTTCAACTGAGGTGCGGGCAGCGCCTACTCGGCGAACGCCTGGGCGGCCGGGGTGATGGTGACGGCGGCGGGCTTGATATTGAGCTTCATGGCGCCGATCACCGCATCTTCGTCGAGCACTTCCTTCGGCTTGGTGCCGTCGTATTTGATCGGCGAAAAGGCGTCGGAGACGAGCTTCTCTTTCAGGCCAGCTGCGTCTTTCGTGATGAAGACGACCGACAGGTTCTTGGCCGACAGGTGCTTCTTCATCGCCGCGTTGACGTCTGCAGCCGTCATCTTGCCCAGGGCGTCGCGCATCATCGTCGTGAACTCGGGCGTGCCGTACCACGTCGAATCGAGGGCATAGCCCAGTTGCTGGTCCTGGGTCGCGGTCATGACGAAGACGTTCTTCATCAAGTAGTCGCGCGTCGTTTCGAATTGCTCCTTCGTCAGGCCGCCGTCGATCATCTTGCCCAATTCGGTCAGTGCGATGCGCATTGCCATATGGGCGTTTTCCGGTGCGACCGGACGGATCCACACTTCAAACAGGTTGGCCTTGCGGGCGTTGTTCGCGCTCGGGAAGAACTGGAACATCCCGCGCGGGAAGGCCTCGATATAGGCATAGTCGCCATAGTTCATGCCGCGCAATTCGCGGATGCGCTGGTAGAGGTGGGAACTCGATGCGCGGTGCTCGCCCAGCCACGTCTTGGCCAGCCACAGGGCAGGGAAGTCCGGATGCGAGCGCGTCACCGATAGCGGCAGGCCGAAGGAGATGGCGGTGGCGCGGGTGTTCTTCTCGATAATCTCCACTTCCAGGCCGTTGGGCATCTTGCCTTGCGGCGCGGCGGTCAGCGCCAGGCCGGCGTCGGAGGGCAGCTTGGCCAGCGCCTGCTTGAGCGAGGCGGCCATCTCGTCGCTGACGTCGCCCGACATGCCGACGCGGACCGCTTTCAAGTTGTAGGCCTTTTTATAGAAGTCCTTCACGTCGTCCAGGGTGATCGCTGCCAGGCCCTTGACGGTGCCCAGTGCAGGATGGCCGTAGCCGGTGCCGGCGTAGACATTGGTCTGCAGGCGTTCCTTGCCAAATTCTTCTTCGTTGTTGTCCTTCAGGTCCAGCAGCAGGGCGTTCTTCTGCGCGTCCTTGAGGCGGCGGAAGTCTTCATCGCGAAAGCCCGGCGTGAGCAGCATTGGCATGGCGATGTCCATGAACTGCTTCCAGTTGTCCTTGTGGATGGAGCCGGTGAAGGTCGTCATTTCCTTGTCGACTTGCTCGCTGAAGCTGCCTGCCAGCGGGAACAGGGCCTTGGTCACTTCATCGATCTTGCGCTCGGTGGAGCCGGCCGACGCGACCATCGCCGCGGTCAGTTCAGCCAGGCCTTCCTTGCCCTTGGGGTCGTGTGCGGAACCGGCGGCGAACAGCAGCTTGAAGCGGATCTGCGGCAGCTTTGATTTCTGCACCAGGACGTCGATCGCAGCATCGCTGGACTTGTTCTCGAAGGAGGCCAGTTTTGGCAGTGTTGCTACGGCGGCAGGCACGGCGTCGTAGGCCAGCGTGGTCACGACCATGGCGTCGTCGAGGAGGTATTTGCGGGCGGCCGCTTGCAGGTCGGCCGGGGTGAGCGAATCGACCAAGCGGTAATACTGGTTCAGCGTACCGAAGGAGCGCTTGTAGTGCACGTAGCTGGCCAGGGTGCTGGCGATCTGCTCGGTGTTGTCGAGCGAGCGGATCAGGCCATACTTTTGGGCCGACTTGGCGTCCGCCAGCACCTTGTCGGTGACGGGCGTGCTGCGCAGCTGGGCCATGGTTTGCAAGATGGCGTCGCGCACATACAGGGCGTCGTCCATCTTCTTGACTCTTGCCGCCACCGTGACGAGCGCAGGGTCGACGCGGCCAGGGGCGTAGTCGAACAGCTGGTCGACCTTCTGTTCATCCTGCACCAGGCGCTTGTACAGCGGCGAGGTGCGGCCGAACGACAGCGACAGCAGCATCGACAGGGCAGCCTGGTCTTTCTGCGTTTCGGAGAAGGCCGGGCCGTGGAAAGCGACGGTCACGAAGGGCAGGGTGGGCGTTGGCCACGGCACGTGCTTGTAGATGGCGCCCTTGGCAGCCGGTTCGGCCGGCACTTCGGCCTTGTAGCTGCCGTGCTGCCATTTGCTCCAGTATTTTTCCACCAGGGCGATGGCCTTGGCAGGGTCCACGTCGCCGGCGATGATGACGGTGGTGCGCTCCGGGCGGTACCAGCGGTCGAAGAAGACCTTCGAGTAGGCATACTGGTTCGGCATGTCCTCGATGTCCTTGATGAAGCCCATCGTGGTGTGCTTGTAGGTGTGGGTGCTGAAGGCGCCGTCGCGCTGCACTTCGAGCAGCTTCGAGATCGGGTTGGCGCTGTTCTTGTTGTATTCGCCCAGCACGGCGCGCGACTCGGTCTTGAATTCGCTTTCGGCGTAGGACAGGTGCTGGAAGCGGTCCGCTTCGACCTTGAGCACCGTCTCCAGGTCTTCCTTGGCGAAGGTCGTGTAGTAGTTGGTCAGGTCGTCGCTGGTATAGGCGTTCTGGCGTGCGCCAGCCTTGGTGATGATGGCCTGGTACTTCTCGGGCGGGTAGTCTTTGGTGCCGCGGAACATCATGTGTTCGAAGAAGTGGGCGAAGCCGGACTTGCCCGCCTCGATCTCGTTGCGCGAACCCGTTTGCACCGGGATCTGCACCGATACCAGGTTGGGGAAGCCGGTCGGAACAATGATGATCTTCAAGCCGTTGGGCAGTGTTTTTTCCGTGGCCGTGAAGGGCAGCAGGTCGCCCTTGGTGGACTTGGGCGCGTCGGCGGCCCAGGCATTGGCGAGCATGGCCGGCAGGGCGAGCATGGCGGCGGGGAGGAACTTGGACACGTGGTCTCCTTGTCATGGTGTCGTGGGAAGCGCAATCGGCGCCCAGCATAAAAGAAACGGCCGCGAAAGAACAGCGAAAATCCATGCATACGTATGGTCATTCTGGAAACGTTTCGCCGGAATCAAGTGCGGCGTGGTAGCATGGTTCTCTTTGCCTGCCACGCTATTGTCATGAGTCTGTTTTCCGGTATTAACGCCATCGATTCGCTCGTCTCGAGCAGCTGGAACCTGCGCGCCCACACGGCGCTGTCGCTGACCTACAGCTTCCTGCAAACGCCGCCAGCCGACGCCAGCAACGCCGACAAGTCAGGCTTCAAGCCGATGACGGCGGACCAGCAGGACGCGGCGCGCGATGCGCTGGCCAAGTGGGCCTCGGTGGCCGATATCACGTTCACGGAAGTGGCCAGCGGCGGCCAGATCCAGTTGGGCGTCAACATCCAGCCGATCTCCAAGAGTGCGGGCTACGCCTACCTGCCCGAGAGCGGCAGCAGCAGCGTGGCGCTGTACCTGAATGGACGCGACGATTCGAACAGCGACTACACCCCCGGCACCTATGGCCCGACGGTGATCCTGCACGAGCTGGGCCACACGCTGGGCCTCAAGCATCCCGGCAATTACAATGCCGGTGGCGGTGGCGAAGATCCACCGTATCTGCCGGATGTGACGGATAACCGCAACTATACGCAGATGTCCTACTACGAGCCGCTGTCGTACCAGACGCTGCACGCCGATCCCGGCACGCCGATGCTGTACGATATCGAGGCGATGCAGTACCTGTATGGCGCCAACACGCATTACCGCAGCGGCGACGACGTCTACACGTTCAACGACAAGACCATCCCGCTGTGCATCTGGGACGCCGGCGGCGTCAATACCTTCGATTTTTCGGCATGCACGGCGTCCACCCACATCGATTTGCGGGCAGGAGAATTCAGTTCCACTGCCGGCAGCCTGGAAAATATCTCGATTGCCTACGGCGTCAGCATCATCCATGCCGTTGGCAGTGCCATCGCCGACACCATCACCGTCAATAGCGCCGGCGATAGCATCGATGGCGGCGGCGGGCAAGATACCGTGGTGGAGGCAGGGGCGCGGGCGGCCTACGTGGTGACCATCAACGCCGGCGTGGCCTCGGTGCAGGCGACGGCATCGGGCAAGCTCGACACCCTGGTCAATGTGGAACGCTTGCAGTTTGCCGACACGACCGTGGCACTCGATATCGACGGCGTGGCGGGACAGGCCTACCGCCTGTACCAGGCCGCTTTCAACCGCACGCCGGACCTGGCCGGGCTGTCGTACTGGATCAAGGCCGGCGATGGCGGCCTGCCGTTGGTGACGATGGCGCAAGGCTTTGTCACCAGTGCCGAATTCAGCGCCACCTACGGCACCCTCACCGACGAACAGTATGTGACGCAGTTGTATGTCAACGTGTTGCACCGTCAGCCCGATGCGGCCGGCGTGGCCTTCCACCTGCAGCACCTGCAGAACCACGACACCACGCGCCCGGATACCCTGATGGCCTTCAGCGAATCGGCGGAAAACCAGGCCGCGCTGATCGGCGTAATCAGCCACGGCATTCCCATCCAGATCTGATCAGGGGCCGTCGGCCAATGGCAGGCTGATCCGGTTGCGGCCCATGTGTTTGGCCCGGTACAGGGCTGCATCGGCAATGGCCACCAGTTGGCCGGGGTCGCTGTCGTGGGCGGCGATCGCGGTCGCGGCGCCGATGCTTACCGTGACGTGGGCGCCGGGCCGGTTCGCCAGCTGGAGCTGCTCGACGCGGCAGCGGATTCTTTCGGCCACGATGGCGGCACCCTTGAGCGACTGGTTCGGCAGGATCACCGCGAATTCCTCACCGCCATAGCGCGCCACCAGGTCGTTGGCGCGCATTTCCTTGGACACCGCTGCGGCGATGCGCTTGAGGCAGTCGTCACCACCCTGATGGCCGTGGGCGTCGTTGTACTGCTTGAAGTTGTCGACGTCGACCATCAACAGCGACAGCGGCTGCTTCTGGCGCATGGCGCGGGCCCACTCGGCCACGAGCGTGTCGTCGAAACAGCGGCGGTTGGCCAGGCCGGTCAGGCCGTCGCGCGTGGCCAGCTGCTCGAGTGCGATCTGGGCGTTTTTTTCGTCCGTCATGTCGCGCAGGGTTTCCACCACCGCCACCAGCTTGCCGCCGTCATTGAGGATCGGGCTGGCATCGACCGCCAGGTAGCGGCGACGCCCCACGCGCGGCATGTCGCACCAGTTTTCTGCGCACAGATTGCCCTGCGACTGGCCCGCGTGCGCATGCTTGGAATAGAGGTGGCCGATTTCGTCGGTGCGGTTCTGGATCACCAGGTCGGCCAGGGTGGGGCGCGGGTCGCCGTAGAAGCTGCGCCAGTGGTCGGCCGTGCCCACCACCTCGTAGGCCGGCACGCCGGTCAGGCGTTCGCAGGCGCGGTTCCAGATCATGACGCGGCAGTCGGTATCGAGCACGAAGGCCGGGATCACCAGCATGTCCATCAGCTGGTTGGCGAAGGCGTGGTCCTGCTCGATGCGCGGGCGGGCCGTAAGCTGTGGCAGGGGCATGGTGCTGTTCATGTGCCGTCCTTTGTAGGTGTTGGTTACAGCGGCAAGGTGAGCCTTGATTTTGCCTTCCGGAATGTAGGCGATGCTTGAGGAAAGGCAATAATTGGCTTCAATGGCAACCTATCGGAAGTATCAGGGTGATGGTGCTGCCGTGGCCAAGTGCGCTGTCGATGACGACGCTGCCGCCACAGGCTGCGGCGCGTTCGCGCATGCCGCGCAGGCCGCATCCGGGGGCCGCGCCGGCGGGCAGGCCGCCGCCGTTGTCGCGCACCGTCAGCGTGCAGGCGTCGGCGCTGCGCGCCAGGTCGACGTCAACCCGGCTGGCGCGCGCATGGCGCTGCACATTGGCCAGGGCTTCCTGCAGGACGCGGAAGATGACGGCATCGACGAGCGGGTCTGGAGCGCCCGTCGCTACCCGCAGGCTGTGGGCGATGCCGTAGACGCGTGAAAAGCTGCCGAGCTGGCGCGCCATCGCCTGCTGCAGGCTCTGGCCTGGCGCCAGTGGGTGCAGGTCGTCGATGATGTCGCGCAGGGCGTGGATGGCATGGTCGACATTGCCGGCCAGTGAGCCAAGCTGCTGCTGGAACAGGGGGTGGCTGCCGGCGCTGCTGGCCTGCAGGGCGCCCAGTTCGATCTTCAAGGCCAGCAGGCTTTGGCCAAGATCGTCATGGATGTCGCGGGCGATGCGTTGTCGCTCGGCCTGGCGGACGGCGTCGGCGTGTCGGTTCATGGCAACCTTTCCGGCGGGAAGCTTTCTGGTTTGCAAAATTTATAATGGGGGCGGTCCGCCTGTCTTGTGCTGGATCAAACAGGGGGAGGGACGCCGCGGTGCGCTATAATGGAAGGTTGATCCAGAGGCTTTGCCATTCCCGTGACTTATAGCGTTAAAGAAATTTTCTACACCCTGCAGGGCGAGGGTGCCCATGCCGGCCGTCCCGCCGTGTTCTGCCGCTTCGCCGGCTGCAACCTGTGGACTGGCCGCGAGAGCGACCGTGCGACGGCTGTGTGCCAGTTCTGCGATACCGATTTTGTCGGCACCGATGGCGAAGGCGGGGGCAAGTTCGCGAGCGCCCCGGAGCTGGCAAAGGCGGTCGACAGCCAGTGGCCGGTGGCGCACCAGCACAGTAAATATGTGGTGTTTACGGGCGGAGAACCGCTGCTGCAGCTGGACGCCGCGCTGATCGAGGCGATGCATGCGCGCGGCTTCACGATCGCCATCGAAACCAATGGCACCTTGCCGGTGCCACCCGGCGTCGACTGGATTTGCGTGAGCCCGAAGATGGGGTCGACCCTGGTGGTCACCAAGGGGAGCGAGATCAAGGTCGTCATCCCCCAGGCGCAGCAGGACCTGGCCGCCTACGAGGGCCTGGACTTCGAGAACTTCTTCGTGCAGCCGATGGACGGCCCGTTGGCCCAATTCAATACGCGCCTCGCCATCGAGACCTGCAAGCGCAATCCGAAATGGAAGCTGAGCCTGCAAACCCATAAACTTTTACAGATACCCTGATGCTGACGATTACCCGCAAACTCGAATTCGATGCCGGCCACCGGATTCCCGACCATAAGAGCCAGTGCCGCAACCTGCACGGCCACCGCTATACGCTTGAAATCACGCTCACGGGCGCGGTGATCCAGGTCGAGGGCAATTCCGACAATGGCATGATCATGGACTTCTCGGACATCAAGGCGCTCGCCAAGGAGCACCTGGTCGACGTCTGGGATCACGCCTTCCTCGTCTACGAAAAAGACGACAAGGTGCGCGACTTCCTCGCCACGCTGCCCGGCCACAAGACGGTGGTGATCGACCGCATTCCGACGGTGGAGAACCTGGCGCAGATCGCCTTCGAGATCCTCAAGGCGGCCTACAAGGACCGCTTCGGCACCGGCCTGCACCTGCACAAGCTGGTGCTGCATGAAACGCCAAACTGCTGGGCCGAGATTACCGATGCCTGACAGTGGCTTCATGCAGCTGGCGCTGGAACAGGCGCGCCTGGCCTGGGACCACGGCGAGGTGCCCGTGGGCGCCGTCGTGGTCAAGGATGGCGCAGTCATCGCCGTTGGCTACAACCAGCCGATCGGCAGCCACGACCCCACGGCGCACGCCGAAATCGTGGCCCTGCGCGCCGCCGCCGACAAACTGGGCAACTACCGCCTGCCAGGCTGCGAACTGTACGTGACGCTCGAACCGTGCGTGATGTGTTCGGGCGCGATGATGCATGCGCGCCTGGCCCGCGTGGTCTATGGTGCGCTTGACCCCAAGACGGGTGCATGCGGTTCCGTGCTCAATCTGTTCGAGCAGGAGAAGTTGAACCACCACACCGAGGTGGTGGGCGGCGTCATGGCCGACGAGGCGGGCGGCATGCTTAAGGACTTCTTCGCCGAACGGCGCCGTCTTGCCGCTGCCGCCAGGGCTAGCGTAGCAGAATGACATGCCTTTTGGGCGGCCACCAAAAATGGTATGCTCGTTCTCGCAATGACAGCATGGCGCAGCTTCCCTGTTGGAGGCCGCTGACTGTGCCAGGAGACGAGACTTGCCACGTACCGCCAAGAAGTTGAAACACCCCGAAGCAGACACCGCGCCCGGCCTGTTGCGCCTGGCGCTTGAAATGCGCGCGCCCTGGGAATTGGGCATCGCCCTCGCATCCTTCCCCTTTTTACGCAACGCCCCCGCCGGTGACGGCCATCCCGTGATGGTGTTCCCCGGCCTGGCCGCGGGCGACGTCACCACGGTGGTGATCCGCCGCGTCCTCACCGATTTGGGCTACAACGCCTATGCCTGGGAACAGGGCCTCAATTTTGGCCCCCGTCCCGGTGTGCTGGAAACGTGTATTGAACGCGTCAAGCAGCTGCGCGCCGAGCATGGCCGCAAGGTCAGCCTGGTGGGCTGGAGCCTGGGCGGCGTCTACGCACGCGAAATCGCCAAGATGCTGCCCGACGACGTGCGCCTGGTGGTTTCCCTTGGTTCGCCCTTTACCGGCAGCCCGAAAGCGACCAATGCCTGGCGCGTCTATCAGCTCGTCTCGGGCGAGAAAGAAATCGACGAAGTGCGCTTCGCTGCCCTGAAAGAGACGCCGGCCGTGCCCACCACCTCCATCTTCAGCCGCACCGACGGCGTGGTGGCCTGGCAGTGCAGCCTGGAGCAGGAAACGGCGCGCTCCGAAAACATCGAGATCCACGCCAGCCACGTTGGCATGGGCATGAATCCCACGGCGCTCTACGCCATCGCGGACCGGCTTAGCCAGCCCGAAGGCAATTGGAAGCGCTTTGACCACGAGGGCCATACCGGCATCAAGAAGCTGCTGTTCCTCGATCCGGGCCGCGCGTCCTGGCCCAATCCATTCTTCGGGTTCTATTGACGTGTAAAGCATTTTTAGAAGGAGCCGGCATGAGCATGAAACACCTGAGCGGTCTGGATGCAAGCTTTCTCCATCTCGAAACAGCGGAAATGCCGATGCACGTGGGCGGCATGCACTTGCTGGACCTGCCGCCCGAGCAGCACGCGGACTTCATCGACGCCGTCAAGCGCCACGTGGCCGACCGCATGCACCTGGCCACGGTATTTACGAAAAAGCTCGCGCTGATGCCTTTCGATATCGCCAATCCGGTGTGGGTGGACGATGATGATGTCGACCTTGACTACCACATCCGCCTGATCACGCTGCCCAAGCCGGGCACGCTGGCGCAGATGGAAGCGTATGTCGGGCGCCTCCATTCGAGCCTCCTCGATCGTAGCCGTCCGCTGTGGGAATTCTATGTGCTGACCGGCCTGAAGAGCGGCCAGATCGGTTTCTACTCCAAGATCCACCACGCCGCGCTGGACGGGCAGGGCGCCATTGTGCTGGCCCAGGCCCTGCTCGATATCACGCCGGTGCCGCGCCGGGTCGAACCGCCGCCCCCGCATGACAAGGCACCCTACCAGCCGCCCATGTCGGAAATGCTGGCGGCGGCCTTGCGCAATACCGTCTCGCAGTGCCTCAAGCTGGTCAAGGCCGTGCCGGGCGGCGTGAAGGTCGCGGCCGGCATGCTGGTGCCGGCCAAGGAAGAAGACGGCAAGCGCCATATCGGCTGGCCCAAGGGCTTCACGCTCGCGCCACGCACGCCGCTCAATGTCAGCATCACCAACCAGCGCGTGTTTGCCACCTTGTCCGTGCCGATCAGCGAAGCGCTGGAGGTGGGCAGGGCGCATGGCGGCACACTGAACGACGCTGTGCTGGGCATGGTTAGCGGCGCCATGCGGCGCTACCTCGACGAGCATGGCGCACTGCCAGAAAAATCGCTGGTGGCGGCAATGCCGATCAGCCTGCGCGAAGAGGGCAATACGGACCTCAATAACCAGGTCAGCATGGTGCTGCTCAAGCTCTCGAGCGAGGTGGCCGACCCTGCCAGGCGCATGCGCGCCATCGTCAAGGCCTCGTCGGCACTGAAAAAGACGGTGGGCAGCGTCAAATCGGTGTTGCCGACGGACTTCCCCAGCCTCGGCGTGCCCTGGCTGATGAGTGGCCTGGTGTCGCTATATGGCCGTTCGCGCCTGGCCGACACGATGGCGCCTATTGCCAACGTCTGCATTTCGAACGTGCCGGGTCCGCGCATGCCCTTGTACCTGGCCGGTGCGCGCATGCTGACCAATTACCCGGTATCGATCGTCACGCATGGCCTGGCGCTGAACGTGACGGTGCAAAGCTATAACGGCGCCCTCGATTTCGGCATGATCGCCTGCCGCCGCGCGATGCCCGATGTGCGCAAGTTCGCCACCTGCATGCAGGCCGCGCATGATGAATTGCTGGCCACAGTGCGCGCCGCTGCCGTGCCGGCGCCGGCCAGGCCGAAACGCGCGCCCCGTGCGCCAGCAGCGCCCAAACGCAAAGCCAGGGCCGCGGCGGCGGCCGCCTGATCATGCGCCTGGTCCACGCCAACGGTATCTCCATCGCCTGCGAAACGGCCGGCGATCCATCCGGCGTGCCGGTCTTGCTGGTCATGGGGCTGGGCATGCAGCTGATCGCCTGGCCCGATGATTTCGTCGATGCGCTGGTGGACCTGGGCTATTACGTGATCCGTTTCGACAACCGCGACTGCGGCCTGTCGACCAAATTCGACGAACATGGCGCACCCAACCTGGCCTGGGCTTTCCTGAAGACGCTGGTGCGCTGGCCATTGAAAAGCGCCTACACCCTGGAGGACATGGCCGACGATGCCATCGGCGTGCTCGATACCTTCGGCGTCGCCCGGGCGCATGTGGTGGGCGCATCGATGGGCGCGATGATTGGCCAGTTGATCGCCAGCCGCCATCCGCAGCGCGTGCTCAGCCTCGTTTCGATCATGTCGAGCAGCGGGCGGCGCGGCTTGCCCGGGCCCACGCGCGAGGCACGCGCAGTGCTGCTCAAGCGCCCGCGTAACCCGTCCGAGCGCAACAGCGTGATCGAACACATGGTCAATACCTTCCGCGTAATCGGCAGCCCCGCCTATCCGACGCCAGAGAAGCAGTTGCGCGAGCGGGTCGCACGTTCGATTGAGCGCAGTGTGTGCCCCGGCGGCGTGGCCAGGCAAATGGTGGCTATCGCCGTGTCGGGCGACCGCAGTGCGCAACTGGCCACGATTGCCGCGCCCACCCTGGTGATCCATGGTGCGGCCGATCCTCTGGTGCCGCTCGCCTGCGGTGCCGATACGGCGCGCCAGATCGCAGGCGCCCGGCTGGAAGTCATTGAAGGCATGGGACATGACCTGCCCGCGCCGCTGATCGAGCGCCTCGTCGCCTTGATCGATACCCATGCGCAGGGTAAGATGCGGCTCGACCCAATCCCCCATTTCGAGAAACAGTGATCATCCCCAAAATGAAGATCGCCATCGTGGCCCCCGGCGGCTGTGCGGTGGACGAGGACGGCGTGGCGCGCGCCGTGGAGCGCCTGACGGCGGCCGGCTGCACGGTCCATAATTACTACGACGCGGCTGCCAAATTCCAGCGCTTTGGCGGCACCGATGCGGCGCGCCTGGAGCAGCTCAACGCGGCCGCCGCCAATCCGGATGTGCAGGTGGTGATGGCCCTGCGCGGCAGCTATGGCATCAGCCGCTTGCTGCCGCAAATCGATTTCGCCGCGATGGCAGCCAGCGGCAAGATCTTTGTCGGCTACAGCGACTTCACGGCCTTCCATATGGGCCTGTTGGCCAGGACCGGCGTCAAGAGCTATGCCGGTCCGATGATCTGCGACGACTATACGCGCGAGGAAGCGGACAGCTTCACCCTCACCAATTTCGCCGCCTGCCTGGCTGGGCCAAGCCATGCCGTCCACGGTAGCGGCGCCGGCAACCCGGCACTCGACGTCGAAGGGACGGTCTGGGGCGGCAACCTGTCCATGCTGACCCACCTCGCAGGCACCGAATACTTTGCCCAGGTCGATGGCGGCATCCTGTTCGTCGAAGACGTCAACGAGCACCCTTACCGCGTCGAACGCATGCTGCTGCAGTTGCTGCACATGGGCGTGCTGGCGCGCCAGAAGGCGCTGGTGCTGGGCGAAATTTCCGCCTATCGCCTGGGACCTAACGAAAACGGCTACGATTTCGAGGCCATGCTCGCTTTCCTGCGCCAGCATTTGCCCATTCCCGTGCTCACCGGCCTGCAGTTTGGCCACGTGCGCACGCGCGTGACCATTCCTTTCGGCGCCCACGCCCGTCTCGAATGCGATGGCGACGCCTTCACCATGACGATGACCGACTATCCGACCCTGACCGATGCTATCTGACCTGAGCTACTACCGCGCCACGGCGGGCAAGACCGACTACGCGCCACTGGCCGGCAAACAGGACGCCGCCATCTGCATCATCGGCGGCGGTTTCGCAGGCCTGGCAACGGCCATGTCGCTAATGGAGCGGGGCGAAACGAATATCGTGCTTCTCGAGGCCGAGACGATCGGCCATGGCGCCTCGGGACGCAACGGCGGCTTCGTGTTCGGCGGTTTTTCGCTGGGCGAGCGCGGCCTGGTCGACACTGTCGGGCTCGAAGACGGGCGCAAGCTCTATCAGTTGACGCTCGATGCGATCGAGCGTATCCGCAGCCGCATCGTCAAGTACCAGATCGATTGCGACGCGCGCCACGCCGGCATCTACCTGGCCAACTGGTTCGACGACGATCGCATCATCGACGCGCAGCAGCGCTTCATGGCCGACAGCATGGGCGTGAACTGGCAGCGCGTCAGCCGCGCCGACCTGGCCGAAAAGCTCGCGTCGAAACGCTATTTCGGCGGCCTGTATGAGGAAAACGCCTTTCACTTCCATCCACTCAAATACGCCCAGGGCCTGGCGCGCACCTTGTCCGCCCGGGGCATCGGCGTGCATGAGGGCAGCCGTGTCAAGCAGATCGCCAGGGAGGGCGAAGGTTGGCGCGTGGCCACGGCCGGCGGGGAAGTGCGCGCGCGGGAAGTGGTGATTTGCTGCGGCGGCTATATCGAGAAGCTGTATCCCAAGCTTGCCAGCGCCATCCTGCCGATTGCCACCTACGTGATGGTGACCGAGCCCTTGGGCGAGCGCCTGCAGACGGCCATGCGCACGGGCGCGGCGGTCTACGACACGCGCTTCGCCTTCGACTACTACCGTCCGCTGGCGGACAGCCGCATCCTGTGGGGGGGACGCATCTCGGTGCGCGACCGCAGTCCGAAAGAAGTGGCCCACTTGCTGTACCACGACATGTTGAAGGTCTATCCCCAGCTCGAAGGCACGCAGGTCGATTACGCCTGGAGCGGCATGATGAGCTATGGCCGTCATAAAATGCCGCAAATGGGGCGCCTGCCCGAGGGGCTGTGGTACGGCATGGGTTTCGGCGGCCACGGTGTTGGCCCGACAACGCTCTCCGGTGAAGTGCTGGCGGCAGCGCTCACCGGTGACGGCGCCGACCTGGCCCGCTTCGCCAGCTGGGGCTTGCCGATGACGGGCGGCCCGGCCGGGCTGTTGGCCGCCCAGTTGACATACTGGTACTACGAGCTGCGCGACTGGATGCGCCAATAGCCTAGCGGCGCTCGCCTGCAGGGGCCACATTGAAGCTGAGCAGGCCAGAGGTGAAGGCGACATTGATGATACCGAAGATGCCAGCGGCAGCCAACAGCACACTGGCCAGCATCAGCTTCCATTGCAATAATCGTTCGACCTTGTTTTCCAGGGCCCCGATGCGCTTGTCGTGCGTGCGCATTTCGGCCTGGATAGCAACAACTTTCATATGAAGCAGGTGAATTTGCTCTCCCAGTTGATCGGATTTGGTCTCGATTTTCTGCAGAAGCGCATTGTCGCCATGCTCGATTTCTGCGCGGAGCTCTTTCGATTCATGCTTGAATTCGTCGCGCAAGGCTTTTGATTCCAGCTTTATTTCTTCATGCAGGATCTGGATAGTTTACGCCAAATGTCAGGGGAGGGCGGACGTTTCGAACCATCGTTTGATACGGATCAGCTAAGGGAGAAGTCGATTGAACTTTCTGCCGTGGTAAAATGCTCGGTTAATCAAACCATTGCTTCCAAGGGCTTTACCAAGTGCTATCCACCGCAAATATCACCATGCAGTTCGGCGCCAAGCCGCTGTTCGAAAACATCTCCGTCAAATTTGGCGATGGCAACCGCTACGGCCTGATCGGCGCCAACGGCTGCGGCAAGTCGACGTTCATGAAAATCCTCGGCGGCGACCTTGAACCGTCGGGCGGCAACGTCATGCTCGACACGAATGAGCGCCTGGGCAAGCTGCGCCAGGACCAGTTCGCGTTTGAAGACATGCGCGTGCTCGACGTGGTGATGATGGGCCACACCGAAATGTGGGCCGCGATGGCCCAGCGTGACGCGATCTACGCCAACCCGGAAGCGACCGACGACGACTATATGCACGCTGCCGAACTCGAAGGTAAAGTGGCCGAGTACGACGGCTACACGGCCGAAGCGCGCGCCGGCGAGCTGCTGCTGGGCGCCGGCGTGGCGATCGAGCTGCACCAGGGCCCGATGGGCAATGTCTCGCCCGGCTGGAAGCTGCGCGTGCTGCTGGCCCAGGCCCTGTTCTCGAATCCTGACATCCTGCTGCTCGACGAACCGACCAACAACCTCGACATCAATACCATCCGCTGGCTGGAAGATGTGCTCAACGAGCGCAACTCGACCATGATCATCATCTCCCACGACCGCCACTTCCTCAACCAGGTGTGCACCCACGTGGCCGACATGGACTACGGTACGCTGAAGGTCTACCCTGGCAATTACGACGACTACATGTTCGCCTCGACCCAGGCGCGCAACCAGCAACTGGCCAACAACGCCAAGGCCAAGGAGAAAGTCGCGGAACTGCAGGACTTCGTGCGCCGCTTTGCCGCCAACAAATCCAAGGCACGCCAGGCGACGTCGCGCGCCAAGCAGATCGAGAAGATCAAGGTCGACGACATCAAGCCATCGT
>JAZJYP010000160.1:0-25958 GCA_040390345.1 Pseudomonadota bacterium
ACGCCGATCTGCGCTTCCTGCACTTCCGGCCAGCGCTTCTCGGTCCAGGTCAGCAGCAAGGCGCCGCACAAGGCGGCCACGCCGGCGGCGGCCTGCACGGCCCAGCCTTGCGGATCAAGGTCGCCCGAACCGGCAATGATGACGCCAAGCGCGGCGATCTGGGCAATGGCCAGGTCGATAAACACGATGCCGCGCTTGAGCACCTGCGCGCCCAGCGGGATATGCGTGGCCAGCACCAGCAAGCCGGCCAGGAAGGCCGGCACAATGATCATCAGGTCCAAATTCATTTGGCAGCTTCCAGCAGGCGTTGAACAGTCGTGTCGAACAGGGCGAACAGGTCTTTCGACTTGTCGTCGGCGCCAACCGTAAACGGCACCACGACGGCGGCAATATGCGCATGTTCGGACAGCCAGGCCGAGGCGCGCCCATCCTGGTAGGCGGCGCGCAGCACCATCTTGGCCGGCTGGCCCTGCAACTGGTTCAGCAATTGGCCCAGGTGGGCCGCACTGGGCTCGACGCCCGGCTTCGGTTCGAGCGTGCCAACCTGGCGCAGGTTCAGCCAGTGCATCAGGTATTCCATATTCTTGTGGTGCTCGACGACGGCCACGCCTTTCAGCGGCGCCGCCTGCTTTTCCCATTTCTGCATCGCCGCCGTCCAGCGCGCCGAGAAGTCCTTCAGGCGCGCCTGGTAGGTGGTGGCATTGGCCGGATCAATCTGTGCCAGGCGTGCCGCCAGGCCCGCCGCCACCAGCGCGATATTGTGCGGGTCTTGCTGGATATGCGGATTGCCCGCTGCGTGCACATCGCCTTCGCTGCGGTCCAGGCGGGCCGGCACGTCCAGGCGCGGCACCAGGGCGCCCGCTTCAAAGTGGCCGGGCTGGCCGGCGGCGATCCTGGCATTGCCCGACTGCTGGATCAGCACGGGCAGCCAGCCCACTTCCAGTTCCAGGCCGGTGCACACGAGCAGGTCGGCATTGCGGGTGCGGGCGATCAGGCCGGGACGCGCTTCGACGCGGTGCGGGTCTTGCAGCGCATTGGTCGCACTCGATACCTTGACCTTGTCGCCGCCCAGTTCCGTGGTCAGCGCTTCCCACTCAGGCTCGCAGGCCAGGACGTTGATGGCCGCATGGGCCGAGGTGCCGAAGGCGGCCAGCACCAGGGCGAATAATTGGATACGTAGCTGTTTCATGCTGACTCCTTAGAACGAGTGGGCCGCATGCGTGCCCAGGCTCATGATGTACTGTAAAAATAACTGATTGTCCGTCACCCGGGGACGCGACTGGTCGCGCGCCAGCTGCAGGCGCAGGCGCGAGAACTCGGACGGACTGTAGTCGAGCATCACGCTGGTCTTGGCCGGCGCATACGCATCGAGCAAGGCCAGCGCGTTCGGCGTTTGCGTGCCGGACGAGAGACGGTCGTAGCGCAGGCCGGCGCGCCACATCGGCATGAACTGGTATACGCCCTGCACATACCAGCCGGACTGGCGGCTGTCGTAGGCGGCCGCGTCGAGCAGGCCGCCTTCGTTGCGGCGGAAGTACTCGCCTTGCAGCTTGAAGTTGGTGTGCGTCGAATTGCCGTTGGGTGCCCATTTGTAGATCGCGTCGGCGATCCACAGCCTGGCATTGCCCGTGAAGGCGCTCGAATCGAATTCGCGCGTGGCGCTGGCCGTGTGCTGGTAGGACAGGCCGGCGCGCCAGCTGCCCGAGTCGCCGATATCGTCGCCCACGTGGGCAAACACGGCGGTGCTGCCAACGCCATTCTTCGATTGCGCGCGCCCGGTCTCCATGCCGATTTCGACAAAGGTGTCGGTCGGCGCCAACCATTTGGCCTGCAGGCCGTCGGGCTTGAACTGGCCGCCCAGGAAGGCCTGGTAGGCCAGCGGCGCGTCAACGAAGTCCCAGGCGTGGGCATGCTGGCCGTTCAAATAACCGGTGCCAGAGAGGAAACGGCCAAACTTGACATTCACGCCACTGGCCAGCGCGCGCGTCTGGATATAGGCTTCTTCCACGCCGACCGTGTCTTCGCCGGTGAGCGAAAACGTCAGCTGGCCCGAAAACATCGGGTCGATATTGGCGGCGAACGTCAGCTCCGATTCACCGAGGCTGAAACTGCGCTTGCCCGGTCCCGTCTCGCCACCGGCCGGCACAAAACCCTGCAAGCGGTAGTTGGCCGGATCTTGCGACAAGTTGGCGTAGGTGCCCCCTAGCACGAGCGAGATGTTCGGATTGAAGGCGTTCGAGGTGGCCGGCGCTGCTGCCACCGGCGCGGGTGCGGGCGCTGCCTGGGCGTCCTGCAGGCGCTGTTCGAGCGCGGCCAGGCGCGCTTCGTAGGACTCCTTCATCTGGCGGATTTGGTCGCGGATGGCGGCCAGTTCCTTGTCGTCCGCGGCACAAGCCGGCGTGGACGCGACAAAGAGACTGGTCAACGCCGTCGCGAGGACGGTGTGACGGATCATGATCATTTCCAGTGCAAATAGTGAGCGGCGAACCTCAACGCGCGCGTTGGCGCGGCGGTCCGGATTTCAGGCACGACTATTTGGCGGCAGGCGGGGCGCGCGACTGGAAGGGACAGGCAGGACGTGCGCAGTCGGCCGAGACGGCCCACATGGCCACGCCAATGGACGCCACATCGGTGGCGGCGAAGGTACGCGGGGCATTGCCCAGCGCGGAGGCGATCTGGGCGAAGGCGAGGCACTGCTCGCAACTCTGGTCGGTGGCGACGGCCTTGGAGAGGCGGCTGCCCTCATCCTGGACCAGGCGCGCCGAACCGCTCCAGTGCGAAATCGCGTGCGCGATCGCCATCTGCTGCGACAGCAGCAAGACGATCGACAAGACAACACGGAGGAGCGCACGACGGTTCATGGTGGCTGCATTGTAATGCGATCACGGCAATTGTGACGCTTTTTTTAGCGTATGTATCTCAACGCTCGGCTGTTTTACGCAAGAAATCGGGCACTTTCGCGGCCGTCAGCTTGTTGACCGACAGCAGCAATTGCGGATCGACGGTCGCCAATCCATACGCCTGGCCCAGGTGGCGGCCGATATGGGTGAGCACGGCGGCGGCCACTTCGGCATCGGCCTCGGCCCGGTGGGCGGCGCTGCGGAAACGGATACCCAGCGCGCCCGAGAGCGGCCCCAGCTTGTAGCTGCCCAACGCGGGGAAAACACGGCGCGACAGTTTCAACGAGCACAGCAGGCCACTATGCCCGCATGCGCGCCCCAGCTGTGCCGCTTCGGCGCGCAGGAATTTCTCGTCGAAACTGGCGTTGTGGGCGGCCAGCGTGGCGTCCCCGATAAAGTCGAGCAAGGCCGGCACCACCTCGGCGGCGGGCGGCGCACGGTCAACCATGGCCTGGGTGATGCCGGTCAGGCCGGTGATAAAGGACGGGATGCGCACGCCGCAATTGACGAGCGAGACAAAACGCGCGACCACCTTGCCGTCGACCATGCGCAGCGCCGCCACTTCGGTGATGCGCTCGCCCATGGCCGGCGACAGGCCGGTGGTTTCAAAGTCGAGCATGACGATGGGGTGATGGGACAGTTGCATCGCTTATCCAAATTTCCGTACGGCGTCGAGCGCGAGGCCGGCACCGATGCTGCCAAACAAATCGCCCTCGACCTTTTGCGCCTTCGGCAACAAGGCGCCGACGCGCTCGCGCAACATGCGCACGCCGCTCGAGCCCCCCGTGAAGAATACCGTATCGACGGCGTCCGCCGCCACGCCGGCGTCCAGCAGCAACTGGCCGACGGTGCGCTCGATGTCGCCCACCAGGTGGTCGATGGCCTGGTCGAATTCGCTGCGCAGCAATTGCAGGGTGTGTGGCGGCGCCAGGCGCTCCAGCACCAGGGTGGCGTCGGGCGCGTCGGAGAGCGCGATCTTGCCCGCTTCGACCTGCAAGGCGAGCCAGTGCCCGGCCCGTTCGTCGATCAGGTTTTGCAGCCGCGCCAGCTTGGCCGGTTCCTGCGCGTCGCGCACCACGTCGGCCAGCTGGGTCCAGGTCTTCTTGGTATAGGCCTGGTTGATCGTGTGCCAGGTGGCCAGGTTGAAGAAATAGCTCGATGGAATCTCGCTGCCGTTGTTCATGCGCGTGCCGTAGCCCAGCAGGGGCATCACCGTGGCCAGGCTCAGGTATTTGTCGAAATCGGTGCCGCCGATGTGCACGCCGCCGGTGGCAAGGATGTCGTCGCGCCGTTCGGCCAGCCTGGCGCGCTCGGGCGAGAGGCGCACCAGCGAAAAGTCGGAAGTGCCGCCGCCGATGTCGACGATCAGCACCAGTTCTTCGCGGCGGATCTGCGCTTCGTAGTCGAAGGCGGCGGCGATCGGTTCGTACTGGAAGGCGATGTCCTTGAAGCCGACTGCGCGTGCCACTTCTTCGAGCGTGTCCTGGGCGCTGCGGTCGGCGCTGCTGCTGTCGTCGATGAAGAACACGGGGCGACCAAACACGGCCGAGGTGAATTCGCGCTGCGCCGCCACTTCGGCGCGGCGTTTGACTTCGCCGATGAAGTGCGACAGCAGCATGCGAAATGGCAGTGCGCGGCCGGCCACCTCGGTCTGGCCATCGATCAGGCTGGTGCCGAGCAAGCTCTTGAGCGAGCGCATCAGGCGGCCTTCGTAGCCAGCCAGGTAGCCCGCCAGTGCGGCGCGCCCGTAGCTCACCTCGTCGTCGTCGGCGTTGAAGAACACCACCGAGGGCAAGGTCGCCTTGCCGTCTTCGAGCGCGAGCAGGGACGACTGGCCGGGGCGTACCCAGCCGACGGTGGAGTTGGAGGTGCCGAAATCGACGCCGCAAGCATGTGTCATGAAAGCTTTCCTGAGAGGGGCGGTATCTTACCAGAAGCGCGCCCGCGCATCAAACTACTTGAGTACTCAAGTATCAGATGCCATCTTGCAACAAAATACCGGCTCTCATTGATTTCCTCTTGGAAATGTATTGCCATGCGGGAATAGCCTGGGCTACACTGGGCCACCACTTTTTGGGCCCCGCCCCTGCCCGCTTGCGCTCTATGACCAGTTCGACCAGCACCCCAATCCGCTCGATTGCCGATATCAAGGCCCTGATCCACCGCGAAAGCCGGCGCGTCACGTCCTACGATGTGGCCGTGTGCGCGGGCGTGTCGCAGTCGGCCGTGTCGCGCTGCTTCAAGCCAGGCGCCAGCGTTTCCAAGGCCACCTACGCGCGCGTGATGAAGGCCGCCCAGGAGCTGGACTATATTCCCAACGCCGCCGCGCGCAGCCTCATCACCAAGCGTTCCAACCTGGTGGCCGTGGTGCTGTCCGAACTGGTGACGCTCTACTATCCCGATGTGCTGTCCGAATTATCGCGCCAGTTCACCGCGCGCGGCGTGCGCCTGGTGCTGTTTACCCTGTCCAAGGAAGCGGACGTGGCGCGCACCATGGCCGACGTCTGGCAATACCAGGTCGATGGCGCCCTCGTCGCGGCGCGCCTGTCGGAAAGCCAGGTGGCAGAATTCGAACGGCGCGGCGTGCCGCTGGTGCTGTTCAACCGCCAGCTGCGCGGCAAGAACGTCAACGCCATCATTTGCGACCAGGTCGAAGCGGCGCGCGTGATGGTCTCACGCCTGGCCGCCGCCGGCCACCAGCGCTTTGCCATCGTTGACGGCCCGAACGATTCGGCCATCGCCCAGGACCGCCGCAAGGGCGTCTCCGAGCGCCTGGCCGAACTGGGCCTGCCCGAGCCGCTCGTCGTCAGCGGCAATTACGATTATGCGAGCGGGGCCGACGGCTTGCGCCGCATCCACGCGCTGATGCAGGGTTTTCCCGATGCCGTCATCTGCGGCAATGATGTGATGGCCATCGGCTGCCTCGACACGGCGCGCCACGAATTCAAGCTCGACGTGCCGGGCCAGCTCTCGGTGACCGGTTTCGACGGCATCGCCCCGGCCAACTGGCTCAGCTACCAGCTCACCACCTTGCGCCAGCCGATCGCCTCGATGGCGCATGCGGCCGCCGACATGCTCACGGGCCTCATTCGCACGGGCAACTCCGGCCCCGAGCGGCGCGTCTTTTCCGCCAGTTTCGTCGAAGGCCGCACGGCCACGTTCGGCCCGGCGTATTAGGCCAGCGCCTGGCGCACCAGCAGCACCACGCTGTCGGCGAACTGGTCGACCGTCACCTTCGCCGCCCGGTATTTCCAGCGTTTCACATACCAGTCCTGCGACAGCGCCAGCAGGTGCGAGGCCAGCAGGGCCGGCGCGCCGCGCCTGGGCGCGCCGATGTCTTCGATCAAGGCACGGATCTGCGTCTGCATGTGCAATTCCGAGGCCTTGGCCATGGCGCGCTGCTCGGGCGCGAGCGCGCGCGAATCGAGGAAGACGAAATAGAACCAGGGCTGCAGGATTTCGGACAGGTAGATCGAGGCGCGCACCACCGCTTCGAGGCGCGCCAGCGGGTCGGACACGTGGGCGTACATGAGCAGGATTTCCTGCGAAGCGTGGCGCACCACGTCTTCGATGATCTCGGCCAGCTGGGCCTTGTTTTCGATGTAGCCATACAGGCCGCCCATCGACATCTCGGTCTCGCGGCACAGGTCGCGCAAGGTCATGGCGCGAAAGCCGACGTCATTGGCCAGGCGGAAGGTGGCATTGAAAATGATTTCGAGGTTTTGCAGTGCAGGCTTGCGCCGCCGCACACCGATGCGCTCGGCATGGCGCTCGAAGATATACACCCAGATGTTTTCCGCCGTCAGCGGCGACACCTGCTTGAATTGCGCGAAACGAAAACGGGTGGGCAAAGTCGATCCCCAAGGCATTGAATGGCGGATTATAGCCCGCCCACCCGGGCCCGGGCTCAGCTTTTCTTGTGCCCGCCCCCCTTCGTCTCGCCGTGTTCGGCGCGCTGCTTGTTGACGATGCGCGCTGCCACCTCGTCTTCGCGGCCCTTGTAGCGGCCTTCCTTCTTGAACTCGCCCTTGAGTTCCTTGTATTCGCGTTCGCGTTTCGGGCTCGCTCCCACTGGCATGGTGCACCTCCTTTCCTGAAGTGTCCTACCTTAGCACCGCGCCAGCGGCGCTTTCGTGCGCCCGCGCACACTGGGCGCAGGAGCGCGCGCTTGGTGCACATCAAACCGCGGCCCGCCTGGCGGCCTATAGTGGGCAAGGCCGGAATTTGCCGGCGTGTCTTGTTTCCCGTCAATAAAAAGGTGATTCATGCCAGGCCGCGTCTGGATGCACTGTGACGACGGCGTGGCGCCCGCGCTGCACGCCGTGGTTCATGCCGCCCTGGCCCAGGCCGGCCTGGCCGTGGCCGACGAGCCGCCCGGTTTCGGCCTGCTGCTGGTGGCGGGCCAGGCCTCGCCGCGCGCCTTGCGCCGCCTGCAGGGCTTGCCACGCGACAGTTGCGCCGTCGTGGCCTTCACCGCCGCGCCGGCCCATGCGGTGCCGGCGGCGCACGATGTCCTCGACTGGTGTGCCGGCGCGCAGGTCGAACAGTTCATCGCGCGTGCCCGGCGCTGGCTGGCCGTCGAGGCCTGCCTGCAATCGCCCGCCGTGCAAGGCTTCCTGGCCGGCGCCAGCGCCCCCTGGTGCGCCTTGCTGCGCCAGCTGGTGGAAGCGGCCATGTATTCGGCCGCGCCCGTGCTCGTTTGCGGTGAAACGGGCACCGGCAAGGAACTGCTGGCGCAACTGGTGCACCGCCTGCACGCGGGCGGCGAGCTGGTGGTGGTCGATTGCACCACGCTCACGCCGGAGCTGGCCGGCAGCGAATTGTTTGGCCACGAGCGTGGCGCCTTCACCGGCGCGAGCGCCCCGCGCGACGGCGCCTTCGCGCTGGCCCACGGCGGCGTGCTGTTCCTCGATGAAATCGGTGAACTGCCCCTGCCACTGCAGGCCCAGTTGCTGCGCGCGGTGCAGGAGCATAGCTACAAACGCGTCGGCAGCAACAGCTGGCAACACAGCGCCTTCCGCCTCGTGTGCGCCACCAACCGCGAGCTGGAAGTGGAAGTGGCCAGGGGCCGCTTTCGCGCCGACCTGTTCTACCGCATCGCCGGCTGGCGCTGCACCACGCCGCCGCTGCGCGAACGCAGCGACGATATCCTGCCGCTGGCGCGCCACTTCCTGGCGCAGCTGGCCGCGCCGAAGCCGGCCGGCGAATTCGACGACAGCGTGTGCCGCTACCTGCTCACGCGCTCCTATCCCGGCAATGTGCGCGAACTGCGCCAGGTGGTGGCGCGCCTGTGGCAGCGCCATTGCGGCGTCGGTCCGATCACGGTCGGCGCACTGCCTCCGGAAGAGCGCGCGCTGGCCGAGGCGCCCTGGCCGGACCGCGAGTTCGAAAACGCCATCCGTGCCGCACTCGCGCGCGGGCTTGGCCTGGCGCGCATCAGCCAGGCGGCGGGCGACGTGGCCATCACCGAGGTGCTGGCACAGGAAGGCGACAACAACCAGCGCGCCGCCGCGCGCCTTGGCGTGACCGACCGCGCGCTGCAAATCCGGCGCAAGGCCTGGAGCGCCTCAGCGGCCAATCAGGCGTAACAGGTTGCCGCCCACTACCAGCGCTTCGTCCAGCGGCGCCAGGCCCAGCGCACGGATCTTGGCCAGTTCAACGCCGGGATGGAGCCAGGGGCCATCGGAGCCGAACAGCAGCTTGTGGGCACCGGCGCGGCGCACCACGTCTTGCAGCAGGTCGAAGCGGCGCACGCCGGCGCTGTCCGTATAAATATTCGGGTGGCGCGCCAGGTGGTCGATCAGGGCCAGCTGTGCCTGCCAGTCGTCGCCAAAGCTGCCCAGGTGGGGCAGGATGAAATCGACATCCGGATACTGCTGCGCCAGCATCTCGGCCACGGCGACTTCGCCGATGGGGTCGTACAGCACAGGCAGGCGGAAGCGGCGCGCCGCGTCGCACACTTCACCGCTGATGCGCGCATCGTGGCGGTGCAGCTTGATGCCGACGAAGCCATACTGCTCCACCGCCACCCGCACCATCTCGCCGATGCGGCCGCGGTCGCGCCGGGCATGCACAAAGGCGAAGCCGTAATAGCGCTGCGGGTTGGCCGCCACGATGCGCGCCACACTGCGGTTGGCACGCGCATAGTCCGAATGGAAGGCGGCAAACAGCACCGTGCGCGCGATGCCGGCGCGCGCCGCGCGGGCCTGGTAGCGCTCGAGCTGCAAGTCGCTGTCCCACGGCCCGGACAGGCCATCGCCTTCGCCCGCATGGCAATGGCAGTCGACGATCATAGGTCGACCACGATGCCGCCCTGGCGGCGCCGGCGCCAGCGCCCCACGACGGGCTCCGGCAAGTGGTAGCGCACGGCGTCACGCGCGGCCAGGTAGGCCGTAGCCTGTGGCGTGGTTCCGGGAGAGGCCTGTGCGGCCTGCTGCGCCGCGGTGCCTGCAATGCGCACGAAGCGGCGCGCCATCGCCATGTCGCGCTGGGAAGGCGCCATGCCGGCCGTTTCCATTTCAAGCGCATTGGCGGCCATCGAGCCGATGGTGCGGCCGATCATCGTGCCCACGCCGGGAATGGGGATGAACGAGCCGAGCGCACCGCCCACGAAAGGCAAGGCCTGCTTGGCCACACCCTTCAACACGCTGCCAAGCGGCTTGGCCACGTTCGCGACAGCCGATCCGACTTTCTTGAGCCCTTTCCACACGCCCGAGAACACCGAACCGAGGAAGCGGTCTAGCTCTTCCTCGCTGGCCACCGACAGCAGCTCCATTGCCAGCGCCTCTTCCTCGGCTTCGCTGAACAGACCGGGCGCTTCGAACGGCATCACGTCAAAGCGCTGGCCGCTGCAGGTCTCGCATTCGCACATTGTGTCATGCATGATTTCCTCCTTGGGTTAGCGCCAGGCGGGGCCGAGCAGTTCGGCCTCCAGTTCGCGCCGCTGGTTGGTCAGCACGCCGGGCTGGCGCGCCAACATGTCGGTGTGCAGGCGCTGCTCGATGGCGCGCCGCTGCGGCGCGGCCAGCGCCGGCAGTGGCGCCACAAAGGCACGGTGGCCCGCCAGCGACAGCCCCAGCATTTGCGCGCACAAGGCGTGCTGCTGCAGGCGCCGCCGCACATTGCCGGACTGGCCGCTGTAGGCGCGCGCCTGCCCGCCCACGGCGAATTCGATTGCGTACAGGCCAGGCACATTCGAGCGTGGATCGCGAATGGCGTCAGCGACGCTGCCCAGCGCCACATACACCGGCTGCATGGCCGCCGGCATGCGCGCGACGGCCGCCCGCTGCGTCGCCGGCACTTCACCGTCATCGTCGAACGGCTGGTACACCGGGTAAGGATCGACCAGCAGCGTCGACGGCCCCCAAGCGCTCCAGCCGTCATACGGGCGCGGCCAGCGCAAGCCCGGCCGCAGGGGACGCAAGGGGCGGCGCGGCACGGGGCGCATGAAGGCGCGCCCGCCGCGTTCGTCCTCCATATCGCCCGATACGGCAGCCGGGCCAAGCATCTCAAACGCGTGTTCCATACGCCCTCCTTTTGAATCGACTCTGTTGGCGCATGCATGAACCGACCAAGTCCGCGCCGGCCTCGATGTCGCGGCGCGCATGCATCGCCGTGACGATGACGCTAAGTGTGTGCGTCCCTTGCAGCACCGCCTGCATGCCCGCTTCGCGCAGGCTGGCATGCAGCAGCACCGCGTCGATATCTGGCGGCAGCGCCAGCACCTGCACGGGGAAGCGCCAGCGCCGGGGCGCGCCGATACGCGCCTGCCACAGCGCGACATTGCGCCACAGCCGCCAGCGCAAGGCGTCGCCCAGCGCACGGTTGATGCGCAGCGCATTCAGGCCCGCCCGGATCGCCGCCACCGAGGGCGGGCTGGTATGGACGCGTCCTTTGGCCTGCTCGTCGAACCGTCCTACCAGCGCGGCTGTCCCGGCCAGCACCGCCAGCGGCGCGCCGAAGGCCTTGGCCAGCGAAGCGCCGATAACGACATGCTCGCCTTCGAGCCCATGCAGGGGCAGCGAGCCGCCGCCGCGCGCGCCGAACAAACCGAGCGCCTGGGTGTCATCGATGACGAGCCAGCCATCGCACGCCTTGGCCACGGCGGCGTAGTGCGCCAATGGCGCCGGCGCCGCATGGCCCGGCGAAAAGCCGTCGGCCAGGATCACCGGCCGCAGCCCCTTGCTGCGCGCACGCTGGGCCAGCAGCTGCAAGGCATGCGCATCGCCATGGGCAAAGGTCGACACATTGGCCCCCTTGGCCACTGCCCGCTCGGCGCCCCAGCGCGCGATTGGATAACTGGCCGCGTCGACCAGCAGGTGCAAGGGCTGTTCGGACAACAGGTCGAACAAGTCCCAGAACAGGTGCAAGGTAGACGGCAGCAAGCTCGCCGCTTCGCAGCCGCACAGACTGGCCAGGGCAGCGGCCAGGCGCGCGGCGCCGGGCGGCGGCGTCAGTGCCGCCGGACGGCCCAGCGTCAGCGCGTCCCAGCGCCCAAGGGCTGTGCTGGGGTGGCGCATGCCCAGGTAGAGGGCGCTGCTGAAGTCAAGCATCGCATCACGCGCTGCGAACCTGTTGTTCGAGGCGGCGCCGCAACAGCACCGCCGGCAAGGTGCCTTCGGCCGCCGGGTCGCGCGCCGCCACGGTCAGGTCGACCCCGGTGGCGGCGCGGTAGGCGTGGATATAGCCCTGCACCTGCGGACGCCAGAAGCGCGCCCAGTTGAAGGCCTGGGTCGGTTCGTAGATATTGCTCCAGGCACCGTAGCGAATCGACAGCAGCACCTGTTCGCCGAACATGGCCAGGTTACGGAAGTGCATGACGCTGGTGTCGGACCAGCCCTGCAGCTTCTTCATCGCATCGACGCGGTCCATCCACGGTTCGGGATAGGCCACCATGATCCGCGTGGGCAGGAACTCGCGAAACTCGGGCCGCGCCAGCATCCACTGCTGCATCAGCATTTCTATACGCGCCGTTGACGGCAGGTCGCCAAACTGGTTGTGCGCGCCTTGCGACAGGATCAGGTGCACCTCCTTGAGTGCGTTCAATACCGGGAAGGCGTCGGCCTTGACGGTGGTGTCGTCGTCCTGGCGATAGAAGGCGGTGCACAGACGCATCAGGTAATGGAAGGCTTCCAGGAATTTCGAGCGCGTGTCGGCCGGACGGAAATGCTGCACCGCCTTGCCGTCGAGGCGCACGCCATAATGGTGGTCATACTCGTAATTGCGGCGCACCACCGTCAAGCGATGTTGTTCGTCCTGCGTATAACCCCAGATCAGGTTGTTCAGCGGCCGCAGCGGATCGATTTCCAGGTTGGCCAGCGGGTCGTTGGCGGCCAGCGAGCGCACGTTCTGGAAGCGCTGGGTGATCGCGTTCATCGTCTGCACCAGCATGCCTTCCTCGTGCCAGTAGGACCAGATCAATTCGAGCAGGCAGGGATTGGCAAGCTTGTTCTGCACGATGCCGAAACACAGGTCGGCCTCCGGTTCGAGGCCGTGTGGCAGCGTGATCGGCACGTCCGGCAGCTTGCGCCGGATGATGGCCAGGTAGGGCAGCACCTGGGTGCCGTCCACCGTCTCCAGGTAGTCGTTGGTGAAGACCGTTTCCAGGTCGCGCCCGGGCGGAATATCGCGCCGGTCCAGGTAGGCCAGGTCTTCCACCGGATTGAAGGCCAGTGGCTTGCTCAGCACCCCGCAGTTGACCATCACAAAGGCTTCGGTGGCCACCTTCATGACGCGGTAGGCATCCGAGTCCGAGAATGGCAAGGCGCGGCGCTGGCGCAGCTGAAGGAACATGTCGGCCTTCTTGCCAAATCGCTCGGCCTCGAAGCCCTTCACCGACGCACCATCGCCGCAGAACAGCGAGTCCATGAAGTTCAGGTAATTCGTGAACGACATCGCCTCGGTGCTGTTGCGGATCAGGGTCCACAGCGGCAGGTCTTCGGTCGGCTCGGTTTCGGTGCGCGTCATCGACACGCCGATATTGCCCGTCACCGGCGTCGGAATGCGTTCATCGGCGTCGAACAAGGCGCCCACGCCCAGCAAGGCCTGCGGCGCCATCGCACCGGTGCCACCGGCCAGTGCCACCGGGCCGGCGAGCGCCGCCATGTCGGCGCGGCGGTCGAAGGCGATCGCCGCAGCGAACTGCTGCGGGCCGGTCTGGCGGATCGTGCGCGAAAAAACGAAGGGGTCGTCCGCCAGCGGCGCCCACGGTGGCACCGCCGACACGCTCGCGTGCGGGCGCAGGTCGGGCGAATTGTCGCCGTTGAAAGAGACCATCGCCAGCGCGCGGTCGGTCACGCGCGCACTGCGGCAGTTGCTTGGCTGGCAATCGGCCGTCTCATAGGACAGTGTCACCTTGGCGTCGAGCGCGAGGTGGAAGCAGGCCATCGCCGCGCAGCCGCACTTCACTTCCACGCACTGCGGCTCGGTGAGCGGGAAGTGTTCATAGATGACGATATAGCTCGACGCCGGCAGCTCGGAAAACGTCACCAGCCCTTTCGCGTCGGTGACGTGGGTGCCGACCAGCATGGCCGGATCCGGCTGCCACTGGCGGCAATCGAAGTTGTCGCAGGTCGCGCCGCGTCCCTGGTAGACGCTGATGGAAGCGTTCGACACCGGCGCGTCGCTCCCCTTGTCATGGACGGTGGCCACGATGGAACCGGGGCGCACATCCTTCGTCGCTGAACTCTTGGTACTCATGACATTCTCCTCAATGGACTTCAAACGGGTTGGCGGCCGCGCCGCTGCGCGCCAGGTTGGCGCACTGGTAACTGATATCGAGCGTGCTGCGCAGCGCCCAATGTGAAAGCAGCTTGGCCAGCACGATGTTCTCGTCCTCCGGATCGACCAGGCCATTCGATCGCGCCTGGCCCAATACCGCGAACACCAGCGAAGGTGGCGCCCGGTACATGTGCGCCGGGATACGCTCCCAGTTGCGGTACAGGCGCAGCAATTGGGCAGGCTGGCGCTGCGCCACGCCCAGCACTTCGGGCAAACTGCGCCCGCGCAGGGCCGGCGGACGATGACCGATCAGCAGGCGCACGAAGTCGGGCATGCTCTCGCGCAGGCGCTCCAGCAGGTCGCGCGTTTCCGGCTCCAGGGTCGCGCTCGGATAGAAGTCCTCCCACGCTGTGGCGATGCGGTCCCACTGCGCATGCGGGTAAAGTGCCCTGCCCATGGCGCAGCTGAGGATCACCCGGATCCAGGGAATCGGATGCGGGTCGTCGGCATTGAGGCGGAATACGAACACGCGCGGCAGGCTGACCACGCCCATCAGGCCCAGCGTGGCGACCACGCCGACCCGCGCCAGCGACCAGAAGTCGGCGACGATTTCGGAGATCCAGCGCTCCCACAATGTCCATACCTCGGCGCGGGCCGGGTCGCGCTGCTGCATCACCTGGAGCGCCGCGCGCAAGGTATTGACCAGGTCCAGCAAGGCCGCCCCCTGGTGGCCAACTTCGTGGATCAGCGACGAGGCCAGCCCGCTGCCGACCATGCGTTCGCGCGGCACGCGGATGATGGCCACCGGGTTATCGCCGCCACCGGGCAAGCGCGTGCGCGCACGGCGGATGGCCGCGCCGGGGCCGCGGTCGAGATAGCAGATCACCGGCGGCGCGCGGTAATAGGCATCGGGCAGGTCCAGCGCGTCGGCCGCGACGGCGTCCAGGCCCGAGAGCCACACGCCGTTTTCGGTTTCGCTGCGTTGGGTGATGACGTTGTTGAACAGGTCGAACTGGGTCAGCGTCGCATTGAAGCGCAGGCGCAGGAATACGAAGCGGCGCTGCCCCTCGGCCGCGGTGGCGCTGGCGTGGGCGCCGGCCAGCCACTCCATGAAGCCTGCCAGCATGGCGTGCAGTTCGCGCCGCCCCTGCACCAGGTAGCTTTCGATGGCCGACTGCGCGGACGGCAGCAGGGCCGCCGCCGGCACCATCGGTTCGATCAGCGCAAAGGGCCGCAGCCGCGCCAGCCTGGTGTACAGGGAGCGCGCCTCCTGCTCCAGCATGGACGAGGCGATCGGGCTCATGGACGTCAGGCGCCGTGCAGGACGATCTTGTTGCCGTGACGGGTCCAGCGGCCACCATTGCGGCCAGCGCCCATTCCCATTCCCGAGCCCATGCCCATGGCCGTCGGCTGCAGGCCGCCGCCTTGCATCTGCATCGCATTGCAGGAGCCAGCCGTGCTTGCGCGGCCCAGCAGGCCAGGCGCATGGGTGCGCGCGGCCGATAATGCGGCCGCCTGGGCCACCTGGCGGGCGTCCGACGCCGCTGGTGCACTTGCGGCTTTTTTCACCGTGTCCGCAGCCAGGCGCACGAATTGGCGGGCACCTTCGTATTCGCGGTCTTCACCGGTGAATTCGCCTTCCAGCCCAAGCGCGCTGCCTGCTGCCGACGCCAGGCCGCTGCCAATCTTCGCGCCCAGCGGGCCGCCCACGTAGGCGCCCAGTGCGCCGCCGGCCAGCGGCAGCGCCTTCTTGGCCACGCCCTTGAGGACACCGCCGATGGCTTGGCCAACGGGCGAACGAATCACCTTGCCGGCAAACGAGCCGACCTTTTTGATCAGGTCACCGAGAAAGCGGTCCAGTTCCTGTTCCGACGTGACGTTCAAGAGTTCACTGGCGAATTCGGCCTCCTGCTGCTCCGACAGGATGCCGGTCTCGCCCCATTCGCCCTGGCCAAGTTCGAAGCCCTCGGCTTCGAAGCCGGACATCTCCTGGCCAAATTCCATCGTTGTGCGGTCAATGTCGTGCATGGTGTGCTCCCTAAGTAAAGTGAAACAACAAATAGACGGGCGACCGATTCGCCCGCTTCAGCAATCGAGGACGACAATGCACTGTCCCTGCCTGTGCCAGCGGCCCTGCTGTCCCTGCGCCAGCAGGCCCGGTGCGTGGCTGCGCGCTGCCTTCCGAACGGCCGCGCGCGCATTGGCGCAGCTGGCCGCATGGCGCGCCGCCTCGCCGGCGAAGCGCACCAGCTGGCGCGCAACAGCGAATTCCTTGTCTTCGGGGCTCAGGCCTTCCAGTTCCAGGCCAAGTGCCAGGGCGGCCGGCTGCGTACCGATCACAATCGTGCTTCGCTGCACCGGCATCAGCTGGCGTATGGCGCGCTTCAACTCACTGATCAACTGCGGCCCCATGGGCGAGCGCGCGACACGGGCGCCAAGGATGCCCTTGGCGGCGAACGTGCGGTGCAGCACCTGGTCGAGTGCGCGCTCGTCGCGCGCGTCGAGCAGGTCGGCGGCGAGCATGAATTCCTCCTCTTCGGCGCCGGCAACATCGCCGGCGCTGTCGCGGATTTCAAGGATCGGACTGTATTCAAGCAGGCGGCGGTCCACGGCATACTCCCTTGGTTTGGCATGAGAACCACTACGCAAACGCCATGCCAGTGCGCACCCGCCGGGACCGGGCCGGATTTGGCGAAAGCGTTTTCGCCAAACCCGTCAAGACAGCACCGTGGCGGCGAAAACGGCTTCGCGAACCGGTTTGACAGCGCTGCGGCGATCCCCGATACTCGGGCGGTTTGTCCCCTTCCTGGCATCTATGCACTTGTCGATTTCACCGTGGTTCCTGCTGGCCCTTTCCATCCCGATCTTGCTGGCGGGCGAAGGCGTGCTGCGCCGCGCGCCGCTCCTGGCACGCTTGAACATTCCCGTGCCGGTCGTTGGCGGCCTGCTTTTCAGCGCGCTCGTGCTGATCCTGAAATTGACTGGCGTGGCCGACCTGGCCATCGGCACCAGGGTCAATGCGCTCTGGTGGACCTGGCTGGTGACCCCCGACACCCAATGGCTTGCCGCCCCGACGAAAAACCTCAACCTGCCCTTGCTGGTCGCTTTCTTCACCTGCATCGGCCTGGGCGCGCCCTTGCGGGTGCTGCGCAGCGGCGGGCGCATGCTCGCGGTCTTGCTGATTGGCGCCACGCTGCTGGCCGTGCTGCAAAACGCGATCGGCGTCGCATTGGCCGCCGCCATGGGCGCGCCTTTGCTGCTCGGTGTGGTGTGCGGCGCGCTGACGCTGGTGGGTGGCCACGGCACCGCGTTGGGATTTGCGCCGCGCTTCGAACAGGCAGGCCTGGCCTCGGCAGCGACGATCGCCGCTTCCGCCGCGACCTTCGGCCTGATTGCCGGTGGCCTGCTGGCCGGGCCGCTGGGCGCCTGGCTGCTGCGCGTGCCGGCGGCAAAACGCAATGTCCGCCAGCCAGCCATCGCCAGCTTGGCGCAAGACCTGCGCAAGCTGCGCGCATTCGGGCGCAGCGCCATCGGGCACGCACTGCTGGTGGCCGCCTGCGTCAAGGCCGGCGCCTGGGTCAGCTTCGGCCTTGAACTGGCCGGCGCTTCCCTGCCCGCCTATATGGGTGCGCTGCTGGCCGGCTTTGCCGTGCGCGCCTTTCATGACGCCTGTGGTGCTGCCTGGCTGCGCCATGAAGTCATCGGCGCGCTGGCCGCCGTCCTGCTGCCCCTGTTCCTGGCCGTCACGCTGGCCGCGCTCAACCTGGCCGAACTGGCCGGTGTGGCCGGCCCGATGCTGGTCATCCTGGTCGTCAACAGCGCCGCCACGCTGGCCTTCATTGCATTGATCATCTGGCCGCTGCTCGGGCGCGACACCGATGCCGGTGTTGCCTGTGCCGGCATGGCCGGCTTTGGCATCGGCTCCACCGCCACCGCGGTTGCCGCGATGGACGCCCTCACGCGCGAGCGCGGCGCGGCCCCGCGCGCGACGGCGCTGGTGCCGCCGACCGGCGGCTTTTTGATCGACCTGACCAATGCGCCGGTGATCAGCGCATTCATCCACCTCTTGCGCTAGAATGCTTCAACCATTCCAGGAGACGACAATGCGCATTTCATGTTTGATGATGATGGCAGTCCTGCCGCTGGCACTATTCGGATGCGCCAGCCCGCCAGTGGTGAATGAGCGCGCCCTGCTCACCTACGAGACCTCGCCCAAGGGCGCCACGCTGTATGAAGGCACGCTGGCCATTGGCATCGCACCGCAAACGCGCAGCTATGTGACCCGGCCGGATACAAAGAATGTCGAATCGCCAGTGGTGACAGCCGTCTGGCCTAGCGGCGCCAAGGCGACCTTCTGGACGGTGCTCAATGTGGGGGACGACCGGGTCGCCACGCTGGAGCGGCCGAAGGACTTCGCCAACCTGGCCATGGACCAGGCCAACGCCGAGAAAGTGGAAGCGGCCGCGCGTGCGTTGTCGCAGACCGACAAGATGCGCCAGGACGAAAACCTCAAAGCCAACAACCACGACTGCGTCAACCGCAAGCTGACCTGCTACGCGGCGCACTAAAGACTATTTGGCGCGGCGGGTGCAGGTGATGAAACCGTTCATCGTCAAACGCCCGACGCGTGGGTCGGCGCTCAGTTTTTCGGGCGCGAAGATGTCGCCCGTATGGAAAATGTCGCCATCGTAGAACACGATGCGGTTCCACTTCGCGTCGATCCGGCCGATCAAATCAAAATACGCGTTCGGTCCGTTCATGTAGCCCGGTGCGATCCCGTACTTGGCCTCGAAAGCGCGGCTGTCCATAGCCAGCGAATCGCGCACGATCACGGCCGTCTCTTCGCGCGACTGGCGCGGCGCATACAGGCTGGTGCCGCCGATACTGCCATCCTTGAACAGGTAAAGCACCGAGGCCGTCATGCCATTGCCCTGGGCCTGGCCGGGAATGAAATCGGTATGGCACAGGCACTGCGAAGGCTGCAGCGACGCCGGCTGCAAGGTCACCATCGACATGCCCCAAAAGGCCGACACGAGACGGCGCGCATCGAGCCGGGCGCGCATATGCAGCAGGAAGAATTCGGTCAGTTGCTGGATTGCCGCTTGCGGCAGCGCGAACTGGATGCCGGGATAACCGGCACTGCCGCCGCCACCGGGCAGCCTGAAATCGGTCTGGCGTTCGTCGGCGAATTTGACCCAGCGCTCCGGCTCGGCCAGCACGTCGTCGATGACGAAGCAGCACTGGCCATTTGCCAGCGCCACCGTCTGGATCAGCGGGTTCGGATTAAAAATATCAGTCTTCCTCTCGTCCAAGGCAATGTTGTCAATTTTACTTGATAGAACGCCGTCCCTGCTGCACAATCTTGGCTTCGTCCTTGAGGAGCGCAGCATGAGTGAAGAGTTGGAAGGCCTGGGTGCATTTGCCACGGCGGGCCTGGCGGCAGCAGCGATCGAAGGTGGCGGCCAGCATGATGGCCACGCCCACGGGTCCTGCGCCAATTGCATGACGACGCTCAGTGGCGCATTTTGCCATGGATGCGGCCAGGCCGCGCACATTCATCGCTCCCTGCTGCACTTGGCCGAAGAGGTCCTGCACGGCATCCTGCACTTCGACGCCAAAGGCTGGCGCACCATTCCCCTGCTGGTGTTCCGCCCCGGCCGCCTGACGCGCCGCTACATCGACGGCCAGCGCAAGACCTATGTGTCGCCGCTGGCGCTGTTCCTGTTCATGGTCTTCCTGTCCTTCTTCGCCGCCTCGCTCGGCTCTGGCGACAAGCCGCTCGAATTCAAGCCCGACACGCCACAGGAGCACGCGGACAAGATCGCCGGCCTGGGCAAGGCGGTGGAGGAATCGCGGCGCCAGGTGCAAAAGGCCGAAGAGGTCCTGGTCGCGGCGCGCGCCGGCAAGGGCGACGTGGCTGACGCCAACGACGAACTGAAAGACGCCAAGCGCGAATTCGAGACGATGAGCAAGTCGCTCCAGCGCGCGATCGCGCCGCCGAAAGATGAAACCGAGGTCGGTGCGCCCGGCTGGATCGAAAAACTGAGCAAGAAGGCCGCCGAAAAACCGATCCTCACATCGCGCGATCCCGAGCTGGACAAGAAGCTGCGCCACGCGCTGGCCAACCCGGAACTGTCGCTCTACAAGCTGAAGAACACGACCTACAAGTTCTCCTTCATGCTGATCCCGATTTCGCTGCCCTTCGTGTGGCTGATGTTCTTCTGGAAGCGCGACGTGAAGATGTACGACCACGCCGTGTTCGTGCTCTATTCACTGTGTTTCATGTCGCTGCTGTTTGTGGTGCTGACAGCCCTGTCGGCGGCCGGGCTGGGCGCGGCGATTCCCTGGCTGGTGTGTCTCGCGCCGCCGCTGCACATGTTCGTGCAACTGCGCGGCACTTACGCTCTGGGAAAATGGGGCGCCTTCTGGCGCACGATGGTGCTGCAGTTGGTGGCTTTGATCGTCATCAGCATGTTCATCGTCTTCGTGCTGGTGATGACGGTGCGCTAGCCACTCATTCGTCGTGGTGCATGCGGACCTGCTTCTCGGTCAACACGCGCTCGACGACGTCGTCGCCGATGCCGCGCAACTTCAGGTATTCCTGCGCCACGCCAGACCCGAAGGCCCGGAAGATGCGTTGCGCTTCGTCGATTTTCTCGGCGGTGTCTTTGTCACGGCGGCGGTCTGCGAAGTCCATGGTGATCTCCCAAGAACGTCTAGATTAGCACACACTGGAAGATCACCCGCGTTTGCCATCAGTGCGTGCCGGCGCCCTGTTTTGACAGGGTCGAGAGCATCTCGCCGATGGCATCGACCACCGCCTGCGGCTTGTCCACTTCGATCAAATGTCCCGCCCCCGGCACCACCCGATTGCTGCCGCGCGTGGACAAGCGTGCCAGCTCCTCGTTGATCTTCCGGTTTTCCGCCTCGAGCGCCTTGTTCAGCGCACTGGCCGGTTTGCCCGGCACCGCGTACGGGCTCACACCACGCGTAAGCACCAGCAACGGCAGGTCGCCGAAGGGCTTGCGCGCTGCGCCAAGCTGCTGTTCGCTCAATGCCATGTTCCGGTTTTCCGACAGCGCCGCACGCCATCTTTGTGGATCAATGCCGTTGGCGAACTGCGCCGCGTTGAGGGCACGGCTCCAGCCTGGACGCTGCACCATCACACACTGCGCGAGCAATGCGCTTTTTGGCGTAAAGCCCTTGTTCACTTCCTGTTCACACTGTTTGCCGAATTCATCCTGCATGGCATAAATTTGCGCCAGCTTGCCGCCGCTGGCTTTGATCGAGCGCTCAGTCTCATGCTCACTACCTGCTTCCACCAGCACCAGGCCACTTACTTCCGCCGGATACTTGAGCGTGTACAGTTGCACATTCAAGCCGCCGTAGGAATTGCCAACGAGGACATAGGGCGGCTTGATGCCAGCCGCCTGCAGCAGCTTGTGCAAATCGTCGACGGCGTTTTCGCTGGTGCCCGGGCGCGGGCTCGGATCGCTGAAACCGAGGCCGGCGCGGTCGTAGACACAGGCGCGCGTGGACCTGGCCACGGCCGGCTGCACGTCAAGCCACACCCAGCCGGCGTCGCCCGAATAAGTATCGAAGAGCACCGTCGGGTAACCACTGCCGCTACAGAACAGGTTCAGGCGGCGCCCGCCAATGTCGACCATCTGGTGCGGCTTGGCGAACGCATCGTGTTCAGCCTCGCTGGCCGCTTGCACGCCCGATCCGGCCAGCATGGCGGCCAGTAAAATGCCTGGATATTTCTTCATTCCTCACAACCCCTTCGCTCTGTTAAACTCGAAAAACCGAAAAACCGAAACACCTGAATGACCTGAAATGCAAAAGCGCTTGCTGTGCCTTGTACTCTTTGGCTTCAGCACGACTGCCCGAACAGCCGACTTGATTGCCTATGCGGAGGAGTCCGCGCCTTATCACTTTACCCAGAACGGCCAGGTGGTGGGCATCGCTGCCGACTTCCTGCGCGCCGCCTGTAACAAGGCCGCCCTGAGCTGCGAGCTGCACATCCTGCCCTGGGCACGCGCCTACGCGCTTGGCACCAGCACGCCCGACACCATCATCTATTCCACCGTGCGCCGCCCGGAACGCGAGGCGCAATTGCTCTGGCTCAGCCCCATCATGAACGAGTCGCTCTGGCTCTATGGCGGCGAGGCCGCACCCGCCGTGCACGACCTGCGCACGCTGGCAGGCAAACACGTCGGCGTCATCAACGGCAGTTCCAGCGTCGCTCGCTTGACGGCTGCCGGCCTGCCCGAACAGAGCATCGAACTGGCCAATTCCAAGGAAAGCAATTTCAGGAAGTTTGCCGCGGGCCGTATCGACTACATCGTCGAAACCGAAGCGCGCTTCGATTATTTGCAGCGCCAGATTGCTCTGCCCTTCAAGCCTGCCAAGGCACTGCGCCTGGGCGACGCCACCAGCTACTACGCGATGAACCTGCGCTCGGATCCAGCCAAGGTGCGCGCCCTGCGCAGCGCCCTCGACGACCTGCATGCCGACCAGACCCTGGCGCGCATCACCCAAAGCTACCAGGTGCGCCCCTGAACGCCACGGTGGTGGCAATTTAACATGATTACCTGAATTGCACGACGATTTCAGCGCGTGGCACGGCGCACGATGTCGGCGTAGATGGCGGAAGTACGGAACACGGGCAGTTCGGCGTCGATACGTTCGATCAATCCCGCATTGCGTGAGCGGCGCGCCAGCAGCAGGTGGTAAGCAATGACGTCGAGGTCGAACTGCCCTTCGTCGATCTGCTCCTGCAGGCCCATGTGCGCAATCTTGTGATGCAAGACCAGGCGATTATCGAGCATGGCGTCGGCCAGGCCACTGGCGAGCAGCTTGATACAGTGTTCCAGGTCCGGGGCGAAACGGATCTGCTCCCTGGGCACGCGCTCGCCCAGCCAGGCTCCGCCGAGATAGCTGGCAAAGACGGCCTTCCTGGCATGCAGGGCACTGCGCTCGCGCACTTGCGCCAGTTCGCCGCGCCAGCGCGAAGCGCGCGAGACGAACAGGCGCGCACCGGTCGCATACATGGGCTCCTGGCTGGCATGGCAATAGCGCCGCCGTTCCGGCGTGGGCACGGTGCACAGCACGTCGGCACGGCCGCCCTCCACTTCGGCTTGCGCGCGTTTCCACGGCAGCACCTGGTGGGCGCTGTGCATGCCCAGCACTTTGCCAAAGAATTCCGCCAACAGTGCCGGCGCGAGGCCATACGCGCTGCTGCCTTCGCCCCAGCACCACGGTGCGTAGTCGTTGCCGTAGACGCAGATCAGGGACGCGGCGCGCGCAGCAGCGCCACCAGGCGCCAGCAGGCCCAGCGCCGCCACCTGTGCGATGAAGTCCCGCCGTGAAGACACGCTACGCTCCAGTTCACTCCTGGATGTCGAATATACGCCGCTTTCGCCCTGCTGCTCAAGCTTCAGCGCTGGCGCATGCGGCTTTCCATCGAGGCCTGGCGCAATTGCTTCGCCTTGGCCGCATCTTGCGCAACGCCTTGCCCGCTTTCGTACAAGTTGGCCAGGCTGGCCAGCGCGTCCGGGTTGCCCGCCGCAGCCGCCTTCTGGTACAGGGCCACGGCGCGCGCCAGGTCCCTGGCGACACCGCGTCCCGTTTCGTAGCACTGGCCCAATGCAAACTGGGCGGGACGCTCGCCGCGCTCGGCCGCTTTCTGCAGCCAGTCGATCGCTTCGGCCAGTTCGCCAGCGTCCTTCTTGAGCAGTTCGATGCCCAGGCGCCCCTGCGCCGGCGCGTGGCCCTGCTGCGCCGCCTTGCGCAGCCAGGCCATATAGCTGGCCGTATCGAACTGGCGCAGCGCCAGCATGGCCGTCATATACTGCGCGCCGGCCGCGCCCTGTTCGGCCGCCTTGCGGTACCAGCCCAGGGCTTCGTTCGGATCGCCATGCGCGCTGGTGCGCGCGAGCAGCACCAGGCCCAGGCTTTCCTGCGCCTTGGCCAGGCCCTGGTCGGCGGCCTGGCGCAGCAAGGCCAGGCCGCGCGCCTCGTCCTTGTCCACGCCGGTGCCGTAGTAGAACATGATGCCGAGGCGGGCCTGCGCATCCGCTTCGCCGCGTTCGGCGCCCTGGCGCGCCGCGTCCAGTTCAGCCTGCCTTTGCGCCGGGCCCGGCCCCTCCAGCGTCCACACATACTGCATCGTCATCCAGGCCTGGCGCGGCTTGCCGTTGTCGGTGCCCGGCTTGAAGCGGCAGCGCGCAATGCCTTCCTGGGCGGCCAGGTCGAGCAAGGGATGGCCGCTCGACTTCTTCACCATCGCTTGCTCGACCGCGCCGTCTTCCCCGATCAGGAAGCCCAGTGTCACGGTGCCCGTTTCCTCATTGCGCAGCGACTCGCGCGGCCATTCCGGCTTGGCGCAGCTGCCGAAATCGGCCACCGCCGGCGTGCGCCCGCTGCCGCCCTGCCATTGGTATTTGAGCGGGAACCAGCGCGCTTGCGCCGCGCCATCGACCATCGCCGGTACATATTTGCAGCGCACCGCGCCGGTGATGGTGGCCTTGTCGAGATCGCGAAAGCCGCTGCTCTTGACCAGGCGCGTGGTCTTGACCGTGCCGTCGGCGGCCACCAGCAGCATCAGTTCCACCGTGCCTTCTTCCTGGTGGCGCAGCGACGCCAGCGGCCAGATCGGCATGCAATTGGCCGCGTCAAGCGCGACGGCCGGTGTGGCCGACGCGGCCACGGCCTCGTCGGCGGCCTCGCCGCTAGCGTGGGCCGGGATGCAAGCGATCGCCATCACGCTGGCAGCGAGGAATCGTCGTGTTGTCGTGGTCATGGCAGGAACAGGAAGTTGGGATATATGAATTTTACATCCTTGCATGAATGACATCGTTGTTTTATGCGCGTTGCGCCAAGCCATCCGCCGGAGAGATTGTCTGGTGCCACTTTCCAGACCCACTACAGGCCCGGCCCAAGCCGCGCCCCGCCCAAAAGCGCTGGGATAGGCGGTAAACGCATGAGCTCACGACAGACGCGCGTGCGCCAGGATGGCCCAGGCAGCGGCGATCACGGCGCTGCCGGCCAGCAGCACGCAGGTCCCGGTGAAGAAGGTCGCTGACAGCATGGTCGCCTGCAAGGTGCGCTCGAGCAGGCAGCCGATGCCGAAGTCGAAGGTCGCCAGGAAAGTCCAGCGCCGCAAATAGGTCGGCAGGAAACGGCTCATGGACTTGTTATGTTGCAGGGCCGCATGGCGCTCAAACACATCGCGCGTGAGGTTGACATCCCGGAACAGCCAGCCGAAGAACATGTACCGGTATAGCAAGGTGCGAAAGGGAATACTCGCTGCTTCTTCGTCTGTCATGCCAGCCTCCGGCAGTCTGGTGCGGTGTACAGCCATGATAGCGCAAGACCGCGGCCTGTTGGTGTCCCTAGAATTTCCACGCCGCCCGCACTGTCGCATTGATGCGCTCGCCGGGGATGCCGCCCACGGAGCCAAGCGGCGACGGCAGATGGCTGTCGCGGTCGAGCAAATTGCGCACCACGGCGCTGAGCGTGAGCGAGCGTGACAGAGCATGGCTGTAGGCGAGGTCCGTGCGCGCATAGGCGGGCAGGGGCGTGGGGGCAAACACGTCGCCGCGGGGAATGTCGTCGAAGCCGTCCATCCAGCGCTGCGCCAGGCTCAGGCGGCCGGCACCATCGAACACGGTGCGCGCCACCGAGATCGTGGCGCTGCGCTGGGGGTAGATGTTGTAACTCGCACCCGTCTTGGCATTGCGGCTTGCCACCCAGGAAGCGCCGGCATCGACCTGCCAGCCGTCCGCGCGCCAGGTGACACTGGCATTGACGCCATGCGCGCGGTTGCGCTCGACGTTCTGGAACTGGTTGATCTTCAGGTCGGGACGAAAGACGATGGCAATCCCATCGCGCCAGGCCGTCGCAAAGACGCCCGCTTGCCAGAGCAGGCCCGCGTGCTGGCCAATGGCCACCAGTTCCAGGCTGTCGATGACTTCCGGCTTTAGCCCGGCATTGCCGAGTACCGTGTTGAGCGTCCCATTGCGCTCGGCGGCCGACGGCGCGCGGAAAGCCTGTCCACACAGCAGCTTGATGGCCGTGTCGCTTTCAGGCTGGTAGATCAGGCCCAGGCGCGGCGAGGCCTGGCGGCCGAAGTCGGAATAGTCATCCACCCTGCCGCCATACACGGCCAGCCAGTGCTCGGCGAAATGCGAATTCAATTCCAGCGTGGCACTGTCGACACGGCGCTGCGCACCGGTGGCCGCATTCGGCGCGCTGCTGAGCAAAGCACCGTTGAGCGCGTGGACGGCCACGTGGACATCGAGTACCTCGAGGCGCTCGCTGGCGATGGCCAGCGCC
>JAZJYP010000160.1:25968-32706 GCA_040390345.1 Pseudomonadota bacterium
GGTGCGCCACGCCGGCAGCGCATCGCGGTAGATCGCCTGCAGGCCAAAGCGCCGCTGGCGGCTGCTCAGGTCGCGCTGGACCAGGCCGGTCGGCAATTGCAAGCGGCCGGGGAGATCATTGTCGACCCACCAGCCATAGGCTTTCAGTTCGAGCGAGCCGGTCTCGCCCATGCCGCGTTTCGCACCGGCCTGCAGCATCGCAAAGCGGGTGTCGAGTCCACCCAGATCCTGGACGCCAGCCAGGCGTGAGCCGAGGCCCTGGAAGTTGTCGGCGCCATAGCGGTGCAGGTACAGGGCGCCGCTGAATCGCCAGCCGCCGCTGTTGGCGCTCGCTGCTTTGAGTACGGCAGTCTGGGCCAGGAAGCGGTTCTCGCGCAGCAGCGACAGCGGCGCGCCACCGGCGGGATTGGGCCGGCTGGCGCTGCGTTGCTGGTCGCCTTCGCCATTGGCCGCGGCGCCGATGCTCCAGCTGCTGCCTTCACCGAGCGCCTGCGAAAAATAGGCGCCGGCCTCGTAGTAGCCGCGCTGGCCGGCCGATACGGACGCTTGCTGCCCGCCCTCCTCGCCATCGCGCGTGCGCAAGGCCAGCAAACCATGGAAGGCATCGCTGCCGTAGAGCGCTGAACCAGGACCCTGGATCAGCTGCATCTGCGCCATCACACCCAGGTTCAGGCCGGAGAAATTGTATTGCGGCGATGAGCGGTACAGGTCCGTCAAAGGCACGCCGTCGAGCGTGACCGCCACGCCAGTGAAGGAAGTCAGGCGCGCATAGCCGCGGATGGCCAGCACTTCATTGCCGTTCGTGTGGGGCAGCACGACCACGCCGGGCGTGCCATCGAGCGCATCGAGGGTGCGCCGCGCGCCGCTGCGCTCCCAATCACGGGGCGTGAACGCCGTGATCGATGAGGCGGCCGACAGCAGGCTCGCAGGCAGCAAGGAACTGGCGCTGACATCAATGGCCGCCAGGTCGTCGAAGGACATGGCCAGCAATTCGCCGTGCACGCTTTCTCCAGCCGCCTGCGCGCAGGGCGCCAGGACAGCCAGGGCGGCAAAGGTGATCGGCAATGTACGCATGGATGCCCCCAAGGATTACACTGACAATACAACAATTTAACATTGCAAAACTCTCCAATCATCACGACCTTTAAAGAGCATGAGAACATGAAAAATCGCACCATCATGATCGCCGGCGCCACCGGCCTGGTCGGGCGTGAACTGCTGCAGGGCCTGCTCACCGATCCGACCGTCGCCGCCGTGCATAGCCTGGGCCGCCGTCCGCTGGCCATCACGCACCCCAAGCTGCGCTCCCATGTGGTCGACTTCGCGGCCCTGCCTGCCCTGCCGCCGGCCGACGAGGCCTACCTGGCGCTGGGCACGACGATCAAGGTGGCCGGTAGTGAAGCGGCGTTTCGCGCCGTCGACTACGCGGCCAACCTGGCCATGGCGCAGGCGGCGCAGGCGGCGGGCGTCAAGCGCGTCGGACTGGTGAGTGCGATGGGTGCCGATGCCGCTTCGAAGGTGTTCTACAGCCGCGTGAAAGGCGAACTCGAAGGCGCCCTGGCGCAGTTGGCCTTCGAAGGGCTGGTCATCGCGCGCCCTTCCCTGCTGGTCGGCGACCGGACCCGGCTTGGCCAGCCAACCCGGCGCGGCGAAGAGCTGGGCTACGCGCTCAGCCGGGCCTTGCGCTTCCTCATTCCCCGCCACTACCTGCCGATCGAGGCCGCCCGCGTCGCCCGAGCCCTGCTGCATGCCGTCCCATACGCAAGCGGCAAGATCGTCTTGCTGTCAGGCGCCATGCAATCTGCGCAGGCCGCCTAGCGCTTGACGTGCAGGTGGCGGAAGGTCGGCTCGATATTCATGGCGTGCAGGTGCCGGACGATGTCTTCCAGTGTTGCATCGCGCAGCAGCAAGCGAGCCGGCGGGGCCGGCGCGGCCCTTGCAGGTGCCTGTCCGCGCTCGAGCAAGGCCAGTGCCGCGGCGAACTGCGCCACGCTGGCGCTTTCCAGGCCAGCGAGCAGCGCCACTTGCCCGCTTGCCGGCGGCGCCATTTCCAGGCCCGATTCTTCAGCGAACGACGCGCCCATGCCCGGGTGGATGAAGGCCGACCATTTGCCGGTTTCCGGGTGCAGGCATGGGGGCAAGGCGGCGGGAGCTGTGCACTCTTGCATGTCGGGAAAATAAGCCTGGCGCAGCAGTGACAGGAACTGCTGAACCTGTTCCTGTGCTGCGGGCGATTCCAGCGAGAGCCAAAGGGCAAAACCATCAAGGCCCGAGGTACTGACGGCCGGTGCAGGCAAGCCAAGCTCATTCTGCAAGGCATTGGCGACGGCGCACAGGCGCTGCCAGTGTTCACCATCTGCCGTACGCGGGAAAGCGATGCTGACAAGCCGCGTTGCCCCGTCCATGTCGACATCGAGGCGCCCGGCCGCCAAACCCGGCAGCATAAACAGCCGGGTCAATTCAGTAACAAGATCTGGTGTCATTCCGATTCTTTAAAAAACATGCAGGCAGAAGCATAACCTAGCGCAGCTCGGCCGCGCTGATGACGTCGTTGAATTTCCCGCTGCGCAGCAAGGTCAGGATCGCCGCCAGGCTTTCTTCGAAGTCGTCCTCGAAGGCCCGGAAATAGTGCTGGGAAAGGTAGAAGTCGCGCGCGACCTCGGACTCCAGGAAGTGGTTCTGGGTGGCGCCAAATTCGGGCATCGCCACCACCCGGCCCACACCGATCCGGTCAAAATCAATTGATGCGATGCCGCCGTTGATGGCGATCAGGCGCCGCAAGGCAATCGCATTGGACAGCGTGACCAGGTCGGTTTGGTCCTTGATGAGAATGGTGTTGAACACCGTGTCCTTGGTATTGCGATTCAACTCATACAGGACGTCGGCCCAGTCGGAGCGATCGGCCTTGCAGTCCACCACGCGCGAATTTGCCTCCGGCTCTTCCAGCACATTGCCGGCCACGTATTGCTTGCGGTTTTCCGTAAACGTGATGGCCAGGCACTTTGCCGGATGCATGCGGAAGAAACTCTCGGGCGTGCGTCCGTCGCCGAATCCGGCGAGCACGCTGGCCAGGCTCTGCACGACCACGCTGCCTTGCTGGCGCGACTTGAACAGCTGCATGCGTTCGATGGGAATCGTGGTGCCGTCGTAGTGATGGCGGATCACGTTGTAGAGCAAACCGGCCATCAAGGTCTGTGCGCCTGGAACGCGTTTTCCCAGCACTTGTGTCAAGGGCGTGTTGTCCAGCCGCGAAGCATCGACCGAGGCGATGCGGTTGACCAAGCCCTGGTACAGGACCAGGCGCGCATTTTCACGGATATAGGTGGTGTTGAGCATGTCTTCGGCGCGCAGGCGCACGCTCTTGCGGAACAGTTCGTTCTCGCGCGTGTATTCGAAGGCGGGCGCGTCTTTTGGCAGTGCCGCTTCCAGGCCGACCCGGCCTTTTTCCAGCACATACGGGGTCAGGACAATGATCACCTCGTCGCGGAAATTGCTCGCCTGCGTGGCCCCGAACAGCCTGCCCAGCAGCGGCACCTTGCCAAGGCCCGGCGTCGCACTCTTGGACTCGTCACTGGTGCGGCTGATCAGGCCGCCGATGATGAGCGGCGTGCCGTTCGGGATGCGCGCATAGGTCTGCACCCGGCGCGTCGATACGGCCGGCGCGGCGGCGAGGATGACGTCGCCCGGGCTCCGGATTTGCGTGCCCAGGTTGGCGACCGTCGTCGAGACGGCGGCATCGACCTGCAGGCTCACTTCGCTGTTGTCGTTGTCGATGCGCGGGCGCACATTGAGCTGGATCCCCGTTGGCAGGTAGAAGAAACTGTAAGACACGCGCGCTTCGCTGGCCGAGGAGGCATCGCGGCTGGTGGCGATCGGAATGTCGGTGCCAATGCGGATCGTGGCCTGGCGGTTGTCCAAGGTCAGCACGCTGGGACGGGCCAGCACTTCGGCTTTGCCCGACTGCACCAGGGCCTGCACCTTGACGAAGAAGGATTTCGCCAGTTCCTGGGCCAAGCCCGTGTTGCGCGAAAAAGTCAGCGTATCGGCACCTGCCCCTGCCGTCAGCGAACCGAGCGCCAGGGTATTGAGCCCTTTTTGCAAATTCCATTGCACGCCAAGGTCGCTCAGGCCGCTCGACGTCACTTCCAGCACCATGGCCTCGATCACCAGCTGGCGCGCCGGCGTATCGATCGACTCGGAAATTGCCTTGCGCACCAGCCCCAGTTGTTCAGGGCGGTTCGGGTTGTACAGCACCATCAGCTGCGTGGTGGGGGACGACAAAGTCTCGGTCGAGAGCCGCGTCGTTGCACCGAGGATGGTGGTCACGCCATTTTGCCCGGTGCCCGGCGCGCCGGCCGAACCGTCCGAGGTCGCGCCGACCAGCCCGACATCCTGGGGATTGGGCGCGGGCATGCGTATCACCAGCGGCAATTCGGCATTGCGGATGCGCCGTCCGTTCGCCGACGGCGCCGCCGCCTGGCCGGGCAGCATCGCGCCGGCGCCTTGAAACGCCTGGAAACCGGGCACGCCGCCGAAAGCCGGTGGCGCCGCGGCGCCTGCCGCGCCAGCGGCGCCATTGACGTTAAAGCCCATCGCCTTGAGCATGGTGACGGCACCGTCGGCATCGATGTAGGCCAAATTGATGAGCTGCGCCTGCAGCTCCGTCATCGACATGTCCGCCTCGTTCATCTCGCGCGAGGCCAGGATCGTGCCCAGGGCCGGCTCAACCTGGACGACGTCGGGATTGGGCGCCGCCGCATCGGGCGAGACCATGCCGCCGACCCACAGTTGGGGCAGTTGCCCCGGTTGGCGCAGGTAGCCAAAACGCAGCAACAGCGTCTTCTTGTGCGCATCTGTGCGGCTGAGCAAAGGCCCCGCTGCCACCACGGTGGCGGGCACGGGCAGCTCTTTTTGCCGGCCCGCGCTTGCTTCATTGTAACCGTGTTCCAGTTCAAACCGCGAGACCAGCGCAGCGATCAATTCACTGATCGCCCGGTTGTCCATGCGCGGCAGATCGACCAGGTGCGCGCCCCCCTTGGCCAGCGGCCCTTTAGGAGCGACGCCATTCGACGCTGCCGGCATGGCCTGCTGCTGGGCTGGCACAGGCGCGGCCTGCGGCGGCCACGACTGGGCCGACGCCGCCCCCGCGCTGGCGGCCAGAAGGACAAGCCAATGCACGAGGGCGCCAGTTCGCATCAGCGCTCTCAATTGACACGCACGAAGGTGAAGGGGCTGCCTTTGCGGATCAGCTTCGAGCCGTCCTTCAAGGTGTCGATGCGGGGGCCGCCGCTGATTTCGTAGCGCGGCATGACGCGATCGACCATTTTCCAGGGCCACGGATAGCCGGCATATTGGCCCGCGAGGGAAATCTCCTTGGTGAACCAGGATGCCAGCACGCTCATATCCTTATCACTCGGTTCCGAGTAGGAATTGGCAGCCGAGAACAGCGCATAGTTGATACCTTCATCGCGCATGCTCATCAGTGCTTCCTTGGCCGCGCCGGTAGCGACGCCACTGGCCAGCGTCGAGCGCACGGTCGCCACGCTGGCGCCGGCCGCAATCCTCGTGCTGATCACCTGGAAGGCGCCGACGCCGCCCGAAGCGGCAGCGGCAACGACATAGATCCCGGCGGCGACGGCGTCCTGCGAACCCTGGCTCGCGCCGGCGGCATTCATGAATTGCACGGCCGTTGTGGCCGCCCCTGCCGTGGCTGCGGCCGAGGTGCCAAGGGCGATCACGCCGGTGGCCGTACCCCCCGTGGCGGCGGCCGCGATGACGCCCAGCACGGTGAAGCCAACCGGCGCCACGCAATCGGTAAACACTTGCTCCTTGGTGAGGTCCTTGCCGTGCGTCGACCACGACGCGGACAAGGTGAACCACACTGCCCCCGTGTCGCGCGTCATCGTCGCGTGCGGCGGAATGACGCCATGGTAGAGGCAACCGACCTGGCCGATCTTCACCAGCACCGGCCAGTCCGTCTTGTTAATGAACTGGAAGCCTGGGGAGATGCCGGGCGGGATCGGTGGCGGCAGCTTCTTGCGCTGGCCGACGTATTCGGTGGCACCGGTGAGGAAATCGCCGGCCGTGGTGGCGCCGGCGTTGACGGCGCCGGAGACCCAATCGATGGTCAGGGGACTGCCGTATTCGCTGCCCGACAAGGTCAGCGAGCGCGCCGTGCGCGCCGTTTCGGTCAGGAGGCGCCCCACCGGCGAGCCTTCGGCGACACCGGCTTGCACCTTGGCGCCACCGCTTTTCAGCTCTTCCCAGCGCACCACGCCGCCCGCTTCCTCGCGCAGGGTCCAGGCAACTTGCACGCCCTTCACGCGCCCCAGGGCCGCGCCAATATTGGCCCCTGAAAACACGGACGCGTTGCTCAGTTCATAGGCTTCCGCCCACGCGTTGCTGGGCCCGGCACTCTGGGCCAGTTTCCTCAGCGTGCCAACGTCCTGGCTGGACGGCGCCTGATCGCTGATACCCAACAACTCCCATACCCGGTTGCGCCAGAAATCGACGGCCAGGAAATGGACCTGCCATTTGTTGACGCCGCCCGCCTGGGGCGCGAGGACCTGATAGAGTTCCAGCCAGCCATCGCCCGCGCTGGCGACCTTGTAGTTGCCCCACTGTCCGTCCTGGCCTTTGAGCAGCACGACCGGCTGACTGCCACCCTTCCAGAACGTGCTGGTCTGCGCCGCGTTAACTGGCTTGAAGGTCAAGGACAGGGCGGTGTCCGGATCGGCC
>JAZJYP010000160.1:32716-35103 GCA_040390345.1 Pseudomonadota bacterium
GGCCATCATGGCCCGCTCGACGTTTTGCGACGACGAGCTTACCCGCAATCCGTAACTAGGGTTGTTTACCGGCTGACCCGCATAGGTCGTGGTCCCTTCCGTGACCTGCACGCTCGCGCCGCCAACGTTGACGACGCCGCTATTGAGCGCAAAGATGACCGTATTCGGCCCGACCTTGCCATTCGGGCCGCCGAAGTCCCAGGGACCGCTGAAGAGCATGATGTGGTCGTCATTGCGCTCGACTTCCAGATACGGACGCGCAGCCGTCAGCGTGCCACCTGTGTAGGTGCCCGTCTCTTCGCGCATTTCCCAAATGCTGCCCTGGGCCTTCTTGAAGCGCGTGGTCGTGTTGCCCGAGAAGTTGGACAGGAACACCGAATTGATCTTGTATGCGCCGACCGCGCGCATCTCGTCAACGCGTGCCTGGCAGCGCGCATTCGGCCTGGCGCAATCTTCGCCCGCCTTCGACACGCGTGCCGGACGATCCGGCGTGGCGGCCAGGCGCGGCTCATTCACGCCCCTTGCCAATAGCTGGCTTGCACTGCCTTCGACGGCCAACACTTCATAGCTGGGCGCATAGCGGTTCTGGCCACCGTAGGCGAGGTAGCAGCCGTTGGCGCCGAGCGTGCCGACGCGCGTCCAGTTATCCCATTCGGCACCGACGGCCCGGCAAGCGCGCATGGCCTGGCCGGATTTCGCGGCATCATAGGCGGCGGCGGGGACGGCGCCGTTTTCCGCGGCGACCCAGCGCACCGCATTCGGACTGCGAATCACCACTTGCGGATCGACGATCAAGACTTCATACGCGGCCAGCTCCTGCTCTTTACCGTCGAGGTAGACATAGCAGCGCAATTCGTTCCACGACCAGCCACCGGCGTGCCGGTAGAACGGCGCCGCGTTGCCGATCGCGAACACCCCGTTGACTTGGGCGCGGCACACCGGGAGCAATTCGAAGACAGGATTGCCCTGCGCGTCATTGCGGCCACCCATGCGCTGGCGCCCGCCTTTGAAGGCGGCGGCCGGTGGCGTCTGGCCGGCGGCGACGGCCTCCCATTTCACGGTCGGCCCCGTTGGCGCGATCACCACCGGAGCTGGCTGCTTGGCCAGTTCGTTGGCCGACCAGATGCGATAGCTGTTCGCGGTCTGCGCGATGACGAAATCGGCGTAGCTCGTTCCTGAGGAGCTATAGGCGCTGATGACGGGAGGGTGAGGCACGGCGGCCGTCGGACTGAGCCCCCCGGCGATGGACCGGATCAGGCACAGTCCCCGTCCATTGCTTGACCATGTCTGTCCCGGAGCAACGGAAAAATGATCCGCCCGGCAGGCCGCGTAGGAAACCTGGCCCTGGACCGTAAACGTTGTCCTGTTGGCGATGCGCAGGTCGTAGGCATGGGCGCTGGAACTGAGGGTGGCACCGAGGGCGCAGAAGGCGCCGAAGGCGAGACGCGTGCTGGTGCGGCGGAAGTTTGTCAACAAACGCATGGCCATCCCCTTCATTATTATTATTAAACCTTTAAGGAGCATACCATGGCTGACTGTGTCGCCAAGAAACGTTTACGCAACAGTGCGTTGCACAAAAACCAAGCGTGTCATTATTCTATTTTTCATCAAAAGCGGATGCCATGAAGCTCATCGCACTCTTTTCCGTTTTGCTCTTAATGACAGCCTGCGACCAGAAAACGGCGGCATCGCACGAGGACAAGCGTGCCGCACAAGCCGACGGCAACAAGATGAATTGTGTCGCGGGCGACGTCAAACTGGCCGGCGCCGGTGCACCGGAAGTCGAGATTGGTGGTTTCGGCATCCAGGGCGAAACGCTCAACGCCTTTGGGCTCAGCCTGAACGTTGAACGTGCAGGCAAGGTCCATCAGGTTTCAAGCTCGCTGATGGCGCTGCCGTTGCAGGCTGGCACCTACCACTTCCCAGCGCTCAACGCAGCGGGCCCGACGCTCGCCTTTTATAACATCAGGACCAGGGAGCGTGATTTGCTCAAGGGGTACAACGGTGGCACGTATGGCCAGCAGTTCTCGGCGATCGAGCATGATCCGGAGGCCAAGCTCAAGGTTCAAGTCGACAAGGTGACGGTCGCGGACGCCGCGCAAGCCGGGTTCAAACGGGTCCATGCCGTAGGACACTTCGAATTCAACGCTGCGGCACTGCCAGCCTCCGGGCCGAGCGACGCGTGCGCCAGCAATGGCATTGCGCGTTCACTTGAGTCCGTCAAGGCAGGCAAGCGCCTGCTGCCGCTCTACGACGCGGCAATATGCGGCGCAGAAAAAAAGCACGTCCAGTGCGACTTCGATGTCGCGGCGGACTTTGTCAGACAACAATAGCGATCCCGCACACTGTCAGCGTCCGCCCCAATGTTGGCATTGCCGTCGGGTGGG
>JAZJYP010000160.1:35113-36367 GCA_040390345.1 Pseudomonadota bacterium
ACGGCTACCTCATGGCCGAAAGCCTTGACACCAATCGTTTCGCAAGATCTCAGGCCAGAGCGGCCTTGCGTAGCACCTCTTCCGCCCATTGATTGAGACTCTTTCCATGCGCGGCAGCGGCCGTGGCAACGGCCTCGTGAATAGAAGGATCGACTCGCAGAGAAAACTTGCCCGAAAAACTCTTTCGCGGTTCGACGCCGTCTTCGGCACAAGCGTCGAGAAAAACCTTTAGCGAAATCTTCCCTTCTCGCTGCAAGCCCTTGACGTCTTTTGCATAAAAATCTGCACCACCGTTAAGGCCAAGAAACTCGCCTCGGAACATTTGCATTTCAGGATCAAAGGTAATCACAGCCTGATGGCCTTCGATGTTCATCGTATTCTGCTTACTCATGGCTTAACTCCGTGATCGTCGAACCATTTACGGATGGCTTCAAGTGCACCTTTGTCCGTAGTCGGTTCGGGATGTGGCCGGTGGAACACGCGCCGCTCGCCAAACAGGCGTACCAAGACCCGTGAGCCTTCGCGCTCTTCGACGCGACCGCCCAACTCGGTGAACAAGGCTTCAATATCCGCCCAACGAATGTTCGCTGATGCCGGTCGAGAAAATATCAACGCCAGCGTGCGGTGGTGCTTGCGCTTCATTCTCTGATGGTAGCAGAAAATGGTATCAACATTAAGCCAATCCTCACGCAACGCAGCCGTGCCTTAAAAAATGCCATTGATGATGCGGTCACGATCACCAATGGCATTCTCTCAATCCCATCGAATCAAGGGTTGTGCAACGGACTTATTCCCACTCGATGATCAATAGACCAGCCAAGTTACTGAATTCACGCACATTTCCCGCACGCCAACCGCTCGATACCATGAAAAATACCATCGTCGCGCACAGGCACGATACTGAGCAAATTAAACACTCCGATATCCCCGCTTACGTTCAAATTCTGCGTAGCTGCTCGCCACTTCTGGATCGGCGTATCCTGCAGCCGCATCAGCTTCAGCATTCGCGCCATCCAGTCCAGGCATAACATTCATTGCGGCCAGCCATTGCGCTCGCGGTATTGGCGCACCAACGAAAGGAAGCAAGTACGCATCTAGGTGACCTGCGTTCGGTGACTCAAGTTCAAGCGTGAGAGCTTGCAAATATAGATCCTTTTGCGTGCGAGTCCAGTCAACTGACATCCCCGCGCGGAAACACAGTAAGCGTCCAGCCGCCCCTCCTATGAAGTGCTGAGCGGCTCGGTCACACTACCC
>JAZJYP010000161.1:0-8304 GCA_040390345.1 Pseudomonadota bacterium
GGCGAAGATGTCAGCGAACAACTGGACGTTGAACCCGCGCGCTTCTTTGTGCATCTTGCAGCACTTGGACTCGTCGTAGGCAGGTTTCAATCTCAAGCACAATGCTGTTGTCAGTCCGCTGACTGCCATTCACGGGTTCGCTCTTGAAGCGTTGGGCACAATTGCGGAATTCGTGCAGTTCATGCATGAACGCGCGGTCTTCCTGGCGCGCGACTCGGGAGCACTGTTCGCGCTCGGCGTTGGTCTTGCTTGTGTCGTTTGCCATCAAGAAGTGCATGTCGCTCTCGGCTGCGTGTTCAGCAAGCCTGGCGAGCATTTCGGTGACCGCCCGTGCGCGCTGACGATTTTCGCGGGATGCTTCGGTTTCGACATCAGGGTATGCACCCTTCGAACACTTGGTGATGAGGGCCAGCATTTTGGTCATGGATTCGATAGCTTGTTGGTCAATCATTTTTATTCCTTAGATATTTGAAGCACGGAGGCAGGATTGCCTCAACGGGCAGATTTGGAAACGCAAAACACCCCTGGTGAGGGGCGCAAGTAAGGCTAAGTGTGGACGTGTAATCCCCGCCTCGAGGAAGCCAGGCAAGGGTCAGATTTGTAGGGAAGGGGTACCGCGTGCGCTGAGAGGTCGCACCTTGTTTCAAATACAACCGGAGTTTTTGCTCTTGGGACTGTACTTATCTCGCCAGATTTTGAAAGAACCGAATTTAGAGCATGGCAGCTCGAACAGCGCCGCGTTGTGGGCAACTGTCATTCGGTTTCTCGGTCAGGGAGTGACGTGAACTATGCCAGAATAAATTCCATGTGGCAACATATTTCTTGTGCCATCAAGAAATTTTGTGTCTTCCGGTTGTGTGGCGCGAAAGCGAAGTAATAAAGATGTTCGCGTCAAGATGGACTTGCGCCGGCGCAAGACTAGAGACAGTGAATGCGCCGGCGCAAGAGCGATACCACAGCAACGCCCTACATCTTTCTCGCGCAGAAACGTGTGTTTGTTCCGGCGCAAGTCACGCTAGCTTTTGAGGCCGATTTGTTTTCGTGCAGGAGCGCGTCGGAAGTTAGAAAATGCATTCTGCCCCTGGCATGGGGATACGTCATTTTCAACGGTGGAAACGGATGACAAGCTTCTCTCGGTGGAACTGGTAAATTTGGCCTCGTTTGCAGGATTCAATTTGCAACTCTCCGAGATTACGTCGGAGACGCTAATCGGACCTCCAGAAAGAAGTCGCTTCCGGCCCCTGTGAGACTCTGATTTATTAAACGCTTCATCCAATCGAGTGGCCAATTGTTTTGCGCAGAGATGCGCATAACGCATCAACATTCGCACGTCGCGATGCCCGCTGAAGGCCTGAAGGTCAATCAGGGAAAAGTGCCCTGTCTCCGCGACCAAAGAGATGGCCTCATGGCGCAGGTCGTGGACGTGTAGGTCCGTGACACCAGCCAGGTCGCAAATTCTCCGCCACACCTTGCAGAGAACGGGGATGGTGAACGGGAATACTTGTTCACCAACGTCGGCCTGCTTCAAGGCGCGTAGCATCTCAATGAGTTCCTCGCGAAGCGGCAGCTTTCGGGGGCGACCGTTTTTCGTTTCAGGCAAAAACGCGGTTTTCTCGTCGAAGTCAATTTGGGTCCATTTAAGACCAAGAGCTTCACCGCGCCGAGCTCCAGTCTTTACCTGGAACTGCAAAAAGGCTTCAAAGAGTGGAACCGGCTTATACGACTCTAGAGCCTCATTTGCCAGGCTACGACGCGCCTCAGTGATATGCAACTTTCGCTCTTTTGTCGTTGCTTTTGTTGCGGCTACTCTTCTTGCAGGCATGACCAGTTCGTTGAGGCGGACGTCAACTGCGCGCTCTTTGTCCAAAAGGCGTGCGGCTTCAAGTAATTTTTCCTGCTCACCCGTACGCAATCTGCGGTCTCGTTCATTGAAGTATTTTGGACGAATGACACCATCCATTGGACTTTGCGCGACAGGAATTCGCCAGGATTTCATCGCAATTTTGCAAACGGCAGAAATGACGTCGAGCTCGCGGTCGACGGTGGCGGGCGAAACCGACTGCAACCTGTCTTGAATGTAACCGTTGATGTCGTCCGGTTCGATATCGGCGAACGGCTTCGACAACCAATGCAGGCAGCTGCTCGGTTCTCGCATCTTCATGCCGCCCCGCTCGCGTTGCTTAAATTTGGAAAGGCGTGGGTCAGTCCTGATGAGTTCATTGATGTCGACTTCTTCGCAATCGGCATCGGCAAGCATTGCGTTGGCGCGATAGGCGGCACTCTCAAAACCTTTGTGCTTTGGACATTCTTCGCGAATATAGCGCACGAGCAAGTCCGAAAACTTGAATTTGCGGCCCTTCGTATAGTCGATAATCAAGCCGCGCGAGCGCTCCGCTTCAATGTTCTTGATATATTGATTGGCCAGGTCGAAGCTTGAAAACGTCGTGCACTGCGCCTTGTATCCAGTTTGACGAATGCGTACGAGGAATGCATCGTCTGCCCGGGTGATGGTGGTGGTTTTGGGGTACTTCTTGCTGAGTTCATCGAAATAGGCTTGGGCGGCGTCTTCCTGGTCGTAGGTGAACTCCTTGGTATGCGAACGGCTGTTCGCTACACGGTTTGAAATCTTGACGATGAAGCGGGAACGGTTTTCTACTGTGGCCATGGTGGCTCCTACAAAAAATTGAGGGGCCACTTATAGACATGGGTTTTAGTCCTGTCGGGGATTGCGCGTATGCGCTGCAGAATTGGCACAGATTTGCCACAGAATTCTTGGCTTGACGTTTTTCTTGGCAGCGAAAAATCGCCTAAGTCATTGAATTTATGTGGAGATTTGGTCGGGGTGACATGATTCGAACATGCGCCCTCTGCGTCCCGAACGCAGCGCTCTACCAGGCTGAGCCACACCCCGCGATGTGTAGGTAATAAATTAACAAATCTCGGGGGTGGCTGTCAACCAGGCCGCTTCAGGCGCGCGGCACTTACCAGAAGATGACGCGCTGCTCCGGCGCCAGGTACATCAAATCGCCCTGTTTGACGCCAAAGGCATCGTAGAAGCCCGGATGGTTCTTCACGCTGCCGTTGACGCGGAATTCGGCCGGCGAGTGTGGGTCGGACTTGATCTGGGCGATCAGGGCCGGCTCGCGCGCCTTGCCGCGGCGCGCCTGGGCCATGCCCATGAACAGGCGCTGCTCGGCCGTCCAGCCATCGATCACGGGCGCCGCTTTGCCGCCCAGGGAAAGGCGGTAGGCGCGCAGGGCCATGATGGCGCCGGCATTGTCGGCGATATTCTCGCCCAGGGTCAGTTCGCCGTTGATGGTGTAGCCGGGCACCGGGCTGTAGCCGTTGTATTGCGCCACCAGCATCTTGCCCCTGGCAGCGAACTTCTCGGCATCCTCCTTGGTCCACCAGTTGCGCAGGTTGCCGTCGCCGTCATATTGCGCACCCTGGTCGTCGAAGGCGTGGCTGATTTCGTGGCCGATCGAGATGCCCACGGCGCCGTAGTTGATCGCCGGTTCGGCATTGGCGTCATACAGCGGCGCCTGCAGTCGCGCGGCCGGGAACACGATCTCGTTCATCTCCGGGCTGTAGTAGGCGTTCACCGTCTGCGGCGTCATGCCCCATTCTTCGCGGTCGATCGGGTGGCCCAGCTTGGCCACTTCGAAGGCGTGCTCGAATTCGCGCGAGCGGATCACATTGCCCACCAGGTCGTCGCGCGCAATCGTCAGCGTCGCGTAGTCGCGCCACTTGTTCGGGTAGCCGACTTTGACGCTGATTTTCGACAGCTTGACCTGGGCTTGTGCCTTGGTCGCCGGCGTCATCCAGTCCAGCGTTTCGATGCCTTGCTTGAAGGCGGCCAGGAAGTTGCGCACCATCGTTTCCACCTGCGCCTTGCGCTCGGCCGGGAAGTACTTCTGCACATAGACCTTGCCCACGACTTCACCGAGGCCGTTGTCGACAGCGCTGATGGCGCGCTTTTGCAGCGAGCGGTTGACCGGCGCGCCCGAGAGCACCTTGCCGCGGAAGGCGAAGCTCTCGTCGACGAAGGACTGGGACAGGAAGGGGGCGTAGCTGCTCACCAGGCGCAATTCGAAATAGGCCTTCAAGGCCGGCAGCGGCGTGGCCTTGATCAGGGCGTCGAGTCCCGACAGGTAGCTTGGCTGGCTGACGTTGAGCGCTTGCGCCTTGCCGGCCATGCCGGCACCTTTCAGGTAGGCGTTCCAGTCCAGGCCGGGCGCGAGGGCGGACAGTTCGGCGATGCTGAGCTTGTTGTAGCCCTTGACCGGGTCGCGGTTTTCCACGGCCGTCCAGTGGGCCTTGGCGATGCCGGTTTCAAATTCCAGGATCTGGCGCGCTTCATTGGCGGCGTCGGCGTGGCCGGCCAGCTTGAGCATGTTCTCCAGGTGGACCAGGTATTTGGCGCGCGTCTCGCCCATCTTGGCGTCGTCGAGCTTGAGGTAGTAGTCGCGGTTGGGCATGCCCAGGCCGGACTGGTTGATGTCGGCGATGTACTGGGTCGAATCCTTGTTGTCCTGGTGGATCGCGATGGCGAAGGGCGCCGTCGCGCCGATGGCGTTGAAGTGGGCGATCAGGGCGGCGATGCCTTGCTTGTCCTTGAGGGCGGCGATGGCGGCCAGTTCGGCCTTGAGCGGCGCCAGGCCCAGGCTGTTGCGGCGCGCTTCGTCCATGAAGCTGGCGTAGTAGTCGCCCACTTTCTGCGCGTCCGAACCGGGCTTGCCCTTGCCGGCCGCGTCGGCCTCTTCGATGATCGTGCGCAGCTGTTCCTGCACGTTTTCCTGGGCGATGTTGAAGGCCCCCCAGGCCGAGCGGTCGGCCGGGATGGCGACGTTCTTGAGCCAGCTGCCTTGCGAGTAGCGGAAGAAGTCGTCCTGGGCCCGCACGTTGGCGTCGACCGAGGTGGTGTCCACGCCCGACAGCGGCGCAGCGGGATCGGCCGCAAAGGCGAGGGAGGCGGTAAAGACGCTGGCGACCAGCGCGCTGCACAGGGTGCGTTTCATGAGGACTTCTCCATAGTTTGAGCGGCAAAACTATAGAACAAAGCAGGCCACCTTGAACAGCTTTAATGCGTATGCATGCCTATGCTGTTTCGCGCAGGCGGAAAAAGGCCACCATTTCCTGCAAGTCGCCGGCCTGGCTCGTCAGTTCTTCGGCGGTGGCGGCCAGTTGTTCCGAGGCGGCGGCGTTGCGCTGGGTCGCCTCGCTCAGCTGGGACATCGCCTGGCCGATCTGGCTGGTGCCGGCGCTTTGCTCCTGCGAGGCGCTGCTGATTTCCTGCACCAGGTCGGAGGTCTTGCGGATCGCCGGGACGATGGCCTTGAGCAGCGCGCCGGCCTGTTCGGCCACCTTCACGCTCTCTTGCGCCACTTCGCCGATTTCCTGGGCGGCGAACTGGCTGCGCTCGGCCAGTTTGCGCACTTCGGCCGCCACCACCGCAAAGCCCTTGCCATGTTCGCCGGCGCGCGCCGCTTCGATGGCCGCGTTCAGGGCCAGCAAATTGGTCTGGTAGGCGATGTCGTCGATGATGACGATTTTCTTGGCGATCGCGTGCATCGCCGACAGGGTCTGGGCGACGGCGGCGCCGCCTTTGCCGGCATTGTCGGCCGCGTCGGCAGCCATGCTGTCGGTGATCCTGGCGTTGTCGGTGTTTTGCGCGATCGAGGCGGCCATCTGCTCGACCGAGGCGCTGGTCTGTTCGACCCCGGCCGCCTGTTCGCTCGAGCTCTGGCTCAGGGCCTGGGCCGTGGCGCTGGTCTGGTTCGACGCGTCGGACAGGTTGTCGGCGCTGCGCCGCACCTCGCCCACGGTGAAGGCCAGGCGTTCGATCATGCCCTTGAGGGCGAAGGCGAGGCTGCTGCGGTCGTGGGCGTGCACGGCAATCTCCACCGTCAGGTCGCCCTGGGCCACGCGCGTGAGGGCGCTCGTCACGTCGGTCGGTTCGCCGCCCAGCTGGACGATCAGGTGGCGGCAGATGGTCCAGCCGATCAGGGCCGAGAGCGCGATGATCAATGCCACGCCGCCGGCGAGCACATTGCGGGTATGGCGCTGCTGGGCAATGCGCGCGTCGATCAGGGCGGCCAGCTGGTCCATCGTGGCGTAGACCAGCTTGTACTGGCGGTCGATCGCGGCCGTCGTGAAGGCGATGTAATCGGGGGCGCCGTATTCGAGCTTGTCGGCACTGGCGATCTTGGCGCGTGCCAGTTCCTCCGCTTCGCGCGCGCTGCCGGCGCCGGCTGTCACATCGGCCGTGAGCACGCGGGCCACTGCCGCGTTGGCGGCGCCGGCCTTGTCGAAGGTGCGCGCCGCGCCGGCGCTCGACACGCTCGCCTTCGATTGCAGGCTGAACATCGTGGCCCGTCCTTCGATATCGATCTGCTTGCTCGACAGGAAACCGGCTCCTTTGGCGCGCATCTGTCCCAGGTCTTCGCCCAGGCGCGGCAAGTCGAAGTAGGCCAGGCGCATCAGGTAGTAGCTGTCGGCGTCGGGGTCGAGCGAGAGGCCGTAGTTGTCGGCCAGCTGTTCGACGAACAGTAGCAGGTATTCGCACAGTTCCGTGTGGCGCTGGTAGCTTTGCAGGGTCGTCAGGTTGCGTGTGGCGACGTCGTGCGCCAGCGCGCTCCAGTCGCTGCGCACTTTTTGCAGCATGGTCGTCGCTGCGCCTTTCTCGCCTTTGAGCAGGGCTTCCGCCTGGCCCAGCACGGCGTTCACTTCGGCTTCCTTGGTGTGGCGCTCCTCGCCCAGCTGGCCGCCGCCGACAAAGGCGGCCGACAAGCCGCGGTGCTGCTGGATCGCCTGCAGCAGGTGCAGGGCCTTGACCGAGGGCGCGATGCCCGCCTGCTCGGTGGCCGAGGATGCGATGTTCTTGTTGGTGTCGCTGACAAACAGGTAGAGGGGCGGGCCGACGAGGAGGATGCCCATCAGGCCCAGCACCATGAAGCGCTGCCAAAGCTTGGTGGCGTCGAGTAATTTGCCCATTGCAGTCTCCTATTCGTGGAACAGGAACAATAATGCCGCAATCCCCAACGGCCAATTGGCCTTTGGAGCTATGTGCGCGCTAGTGGGTGCGGTCGACGGCGAAGGTGCACAGTTGCAACAGCGACTGTTGGTAGATACTTTCAGGCAAATCGGCGATGGCGTCACGGGCGCGCTGGGCGGCCACTTCGGCCGCACGGCGCGTGTAATCGAGGGCGCCGCTGCTGGTGATGGCGGCCAGCACGGTGTCGAAATGCTGCTCGTCGCCCTGTTCGATGCATTGGCGTACCAGTTCGCGCTGCTCGGGCGTGCCGTTTTCCATCAAATAGATCAAGGGCAGGGTGGGCTTGCCTTCGCGCAGGTCGTCGCCGACGTTCTTGCCGATTTCATTGGCGTCGCCGGCGTAGTCCAGCACGTCGTCGATCAGCTGGAAGGCGGTGCCCAGCGAGCGGCCGTATTCGCCGGCCGCGTCGATCTGCGCGTCGTTGCAGCCGGAGATCAGAGCGCCCAGCTCGGCCGCCGCCTCGAACAGCTTGGCGGTCTTGGAGCGTATCACTTGCAGATAACGTTCCTGGCTGACGTCCGGGTCGTGCATGTTGAGCAGTTGCAGCACTTCGCCCTCGGCGATGACGTTGGTGGCGTCGGACAGAATCTGCATCACGCGCATATTGTTCAGGCCGACCATCATCTGGAAGGCGCGCGAATACAGGAAGTCGCCCACCAGCACCGAGGCGGCATTGCCGAACAGGGCGTTGGCGGTGGCGCGGCCACGGCGCAGCGACGATTCGTCAACGACGTCGTCGTGCAGCAGGGTGGCGGTGTGGATGAATTCGACGACGGCAGCCAGTTCGTGGTGGGCCGCGCCTTCGTAGCGGTAAGCGTTGGCGACCAGCAACACCAGCACGGGACGGATGCGCTTGCCGCCGGCGCTGATGATATATTCCGCAATCTGGTTCACGAGGCTGACCTCGGAATGCAGGCGCTGACGGATCACTGTATTGACAGCGTCCATGTCGGCAGCGATCGCGTGGGCGGGATTATTCTGTTGGGCGTGTAAGATAGCGGCGGACAAGGCAAGACCTGCATCAGTGTTGGGTGCGGCGATTATACGACAAGCGCCCGCAGCCCGCCTTGACCCCCGGCCAATATTGCCGTTGTGGACATACCACGACATCGGCCACTTCAACAAGGCTTTTGACGAAGAAAACCAATCCATGTATAATCAGCGGTTCCCCCGGTTTCGGCCAGGGAATTCTTTTAACATTTGATGAGGTTTCAAATCATGTACGCGGTCATAAAAACCGGTGGCAAACA
>JAZJYP010000162.1:0-3622 GCA_040390345.1 Pseudomonadota bacterium
GGGTCTGTCCCCGATTACACCCGTGTCCGAATGTCAGATGTGACCCCGACGTTCTTGCCGTGAACCGCTACAGGCTCGCTCTTTCACCCCAGATATTCTTCATGGTGAAGCGTACGCCGGCCTGGTCTTCGTGCAGCGCCTCGTCGATGCCGCAGCCTTCGGCGTCGGTCAGGCGGATCGCCGGCGCCGGCATGGGCTTGCCTGAGGCATCGCGCAAGGCATGCACTTCGAGTGCGCCATGGACGTCGCGGCGGTGCGAGACCACACCCACTTCGCCATTCTTCATGCGCACCAGGCTGCCCGGCGGGTACTGGCCAATATATTCAACGAAGCAGTTCGCCAGCGCCGTGTCGAGCGGGGCGTCGCTGTCCTGGCACAGCTTGTTCAGCGCCAGATGGGGGAGCAAGGAGCGGCGGTAGTTGCGCGCGGAGACGTAGGCGCAGTAACGGTCGGCCAAGCCGATCAGCTTGGCATTGGGGGGGATCTCTTCGCCGGAGCGGCCTTCCGGATAGCCGCTGCCATCGTCGACTTCGTGGTGCAGCAGCACATAATCGATCCACTCCTGGTCGGTGATGCCGGCGTCGCGCAGCATGTCGACACTTTCGATCGGGTGGCGCCGCACCATGGCCCGCTCTTCGCTCGACAAGGCGCAATCTTTGCACTGGAAGTTTTCGGTCTGGCGCACCATGCCCACGTTCATCGTCAGCGCAGCGGCGGCAATGGTCAGCACTTCCTGTGCCGGCTTGCCCATGGCGTGGGCGATGATGACGGCAACGACGGCCGTTTCGACGCAGTGGCGCACGGCGTACAGGCCGGCGATCTGGTTGAGGAAAATGGCGGCGAGCGCGATGTCGGGGTCGAGGTCGACTGCGGCGACCAGGTCCATCGCGACCTGGCGCAGCTGCACGTCGGCATAGGACTCGGTACGCAAGTCGAGCAGCACTTGCTCGAGGCGCTTGTTGATGTCATTGAGGGCGTGCAGCACCGACGAAGGCGGCGCCGATGCGTGCAGCACGACCGGCTCGCGCACAGGAGTAGGGGCGGCAATGGGCTCTGGAACGGCAGGCGTGCTGCTCTTGAAAATCAGGCCGGAAAGGGAAAGTCGCGTGAGTGCCATGATGATTCTTCCCGCTTGCTCCCTCAGCGGGAGACTCTTTATTTTCTGTCAAAGTTTCGCCAGCCGGTCGAGCGCCAGTTGCAAGGTGGCGTCCTCCTTGGCGAAGCAGAAGCGCACGATGCCTGATTCCCGGCCCTGGCTGTAAAACGCCGAGACGGGGATGGCGGCAACCTTGATTTCGGTGGTCAGCCATTGTGCGAAATCCGCCTCCAGTATAGGCGAAATCGATCCGTATTTGACGCATTGGAAATAAGTTCCGTCGGCTGGCAACAACGTGAAACGCGTGCGCGCCAGCCCGGCGCGGAACAGGTCGCGCTTGCGCTGGTAAAAGGCGGCCAGTTGCTGGTAGGGCGCAGGGTCGGCCATATAGCGGGCGATGCCGTGCTGCATCGGCGTGTTGACCGTGAAGACGTTGTACTGGTGGACCTTGCGGAACTCCGCCGTCAGGCTGGCCGGCGCGGCCACGTAGCCGACCTTCCAGCCGGTGACGTGGTAGGTCTTGCCGAAGCTCGAGACGACGAAAGCGCGCCGGGCCAGTTCCGGGTGGCGGCACACGGACTCGTGGCGGGCGCCGTCGAACACCATGTGCTCGTAGACCTCGTCGGACAGGATCAGGATGTCGGTGCCGTGCACGATGTGTTCGAGCGCGGCCAGGTCGACCGCGCGCAGGATCGAGCCGGTGGGGTTGTGCGGCGAATTGATGATGATCAGGCGGGTGCGCGCGCTGACGGCGTCGGCCACCTCGTCCCAGGGCACGGTGTAGCCGTCTTCGCCCACCTGCATCGCTACCGTCACGGCCAGGCCGCCAGCGAGGGCAATGGCGGGCAAGTAGCTGTCGTACGCCGGTTCGATGACGATCACTTCGTCACCCTGGTGCACGCAGCACAGGATGGCCGTGGTCAGCGCCTCGGTGGCGCCAGCGGTGACGGTGATTTCGGTGAGCGCGTTGTACTGTTGACCGTACAGGTGCGCGACCTTGGCGGCGATCGCTTCGCGCAGGGCCGGCACGCCGGGCATCATCGGGTATTGGTTGTGGCCGGCGCGCATGGCGTCGGTGACGGCGTCGCACAGGGCCGGGTCGCAGCCAAAGTCGGGGAAGCCCTGGCCCAGGTTGACGGCGCCCACTTCGGCGGCCAGTTGCGACATGCGCGTGAAGATCGTGGTGCCGACATGCGGCAGCTTGGTATGGAGGGCAGGGGCTTTCATGCCCTTATTCTAGCGTCTTGAGCCAGGCTTCGGGCACCATGATCTTGAACATGCCGCCATTGGCGGTCTTGCGGGCCAGTTTGAGCAGGGCCTTGTCCTTGGTGACGAGGGTGTCGGCACCGGCGTCGCGGGCGATTTCGAGGAATTTCTGGTCGTCCTTGTCGGTGCAGACGGGCAGGCGCAGCAGCTTCGGGGGCGGCGCTTCGACCTTGATCAGGGCGTCGAAACGGGCTGCGGCCTGGGGGCGGCTTTCGTCGCTGAGCGGCAGGTGGCTGTAATGCAGCACCACCAGGTATTCGGCGCGGCAGTCTTCACGGGTGACCGCTTCGACCGTGCCCGCTTCGAGGGCGGCCAGCAGTGGCGCCCAGCGTGGATCGTTGAAGACGAACAGGTCGAGGCAGACATTGGTGTCGAGGACGATGCGTTTGGCTGGAGCGGGTATCATGTCGGTCTGTTTAATGATGTGAATTGTCATGCTGATTGTTTTGTCCCCCGCGAAGTCGCTCGACCTCGACACGCCGCCCACCACCAAGATCGCCACGACGCCCGACTTCCTCGACCGTTCGAGCCAGTTGATCGAGGTGCTGCGCAATTACTCGCCGTCCCAGCTCTCCAGCCTGATGGAGCTGTCCGATACCCTGTCGGTGCTGAACGTGGCGCGCTACGCGACCTGGAACACCGATCCGGCCCAGAGCCGCCAGGCCATCATGACCTTCAACGGCGAAGTCTACGACGGCTTTGCGGCGCGCACGCTCAAGCCGGCGCAACTGGCCTATGCCCAGGACCGGGTGCGCATCTTGTCCGGCCTGTACGGCGTGCTGCGGCCATTTGACCTGATCCAGGCGCACCGCCTCGAAATGGGCACGCGCCTGGCCACGCCGCAGGGCAAGGACCTGTATGCCTTCTGGGGCGAGTCGGTCACGGCGGCGCTCAATGCCACCATCGCCGCGCAGGACGCCAAGGTGCTGGTCAACCTGGCCTCGGAAGAATACTTCAAGTCGGTCAAGCCCAAGCTGCTCGATGTGCCGGTGATCACGCCCGTGTTCGAAGACTACAAGAACGGCAAGTTCAAGATCATTTCCTTCTTCGCCAAGCGGGCGCGCGGGCTGATGGCGCGCTATGCGGCGGTCAAGGGCATCACGGACCCGGACAAGCTCAAGCGCTTCAATGTCGACGGCTACAAATTCGTCAAGCGCGAATCGGACCACGCGACCTGGATCTTCCGCCGGCAACTTGAAGCGTAAAAAAATCGGGGTCACATCTGACATTCGGACATTTCGCCTGCGAAATGTCCGAATG
>JAZJYP010000162.1:3632-8866 GCA_040390345.1 Pseudomonadota bacterium
ACCCCGACGTTTTGTTTAGCTTACTTCCAGATCTGCCACCACTTGCCGTCCTTGGCGTTGGCATTGATGAACTTGCTGTTCGGGTAGTTCTTCATGAACACGCGCTGGGTGTCGTCGCGCAGGTCCAGCATGCCCATCTTGTCGTAGGAGCGCATCATGATGAACAGCGCTTCTTCGATCGCCGGGGCGTCGCGGTAGTCGGTCACGGCGCCCTGGGCGCGGTTGATGGCAGCGAGGTAGGCGCCGCGGCGGAAGTAGTAGTTCGCCACGTGCACTTCATAACCGGCCATCGCATTGATCAGGTAGTTCATGCGCGCGATCGAGTCCTGGGCGTAGATGCTGTCCGGGAACTTGTCGACCAGGGCCTTGAAGGCGACGAAGGCTTCGCGCGTCGCTTTCGGGTCGCGCTCGGTCGGGTCTTGCGAGTAAATGAAGGTCAGGAAGCCCAGTTGATCATTGAAGTTGATCAGGCCGCGCAGGTAATACATATAATCGACGTTCGGGTGATTCGGGTGCAGCTTGATGAAGCGCTCCACCGATGCCAGCGCCTCGGCCTGGTCTTGCTGCTTGTAGTGGGCATAGGCGATTTCCATCTGCGCCTGGGCCGCGTAGGTACCAAACGGGAAGCTCGTTTCGAGTTTTTCGAACAGTTTGACGGCGGCCTCATATTGTCCCGAATTCATTTCGGCACGCGCCTCCGAGTATAATTTCTCAGCCGACCAGTTTTTGGTCTCGTCTGCCTTTTCAGGCAACAAGCTGCATGCGGACAAACCAAGCAGGACTACTGTAGCGACCACCACTGATAATTTTTTTTGCATAACTTTGTGCAAGAGAGTATTAACCGAGATTCAACGAAAGGCTGATTATAGCCGATGGGAACACTGTGACATTAACTCCAACGCCAAATCCGGCGGATTTACCTTTTGATACAGATTTGGACGATGAAGTCGAGGGCGGCTTTGCCCTGCCGGAAGGCATCGACCTGTCGCCAATCACCCTGGAACTCACCCCCGAGGCGTGCGGGCACCGCCTCGACAAGATCATTGCCGGCCTGGTGCCGCAGTTCTCGCGCGGCCGCCTGGCCATGTGGATCGAGCAGGGCCATGTGACGGTGGACGGCAAGCCGGCCAAGGGCAAGGGTACTTGCTACGGCGACGAAATGATCGTCATTCATCCGCAGCCGGCGCCGGAAGACGCTGCCTATACGCCCGAGGCGATGGCGCTCAACATCGTCTTCGAGGACGAGCACCTGATCGTCATCAACAAGCCGGCCGGCCTGGTCGTGCACCCGGGCGCGGGCAACTGGAACGGCACGCTGCTCAATGGCCTGCTGCACCACTGCCCGCAGTTGGGTGGCGTGCCGCGCGCCGGTATCGTGCACCGTCTCGACAAGGACACCAGCGGCCTGATGGTCATCGGCAAGACGCTGGCCGCCCAGACCGACCTGGTGCGCCAGCTGCAGGCGCGCACCGTCAAGCGCGAATATTTCGCCCTCGTGTGGGGCACGCCGCAGGTCTCGGGCACCATCGACGCGTCGATGGGCCGGCACCAGAAGCACCGCACGATGATGGCCGTGTCGACCAGCATGTCGGCCAAACCGGCCATCACCCACTACGAGCGCATCGCCACCGGCATGCTGGATCGCCGTCCGGTGAGCCTTGTCCAATGCCGCCTCGAGACGGGCCGGACCCACCAGATCCGCGTGCACATGCAGTCGATCGGCTTCGCGCTGGTGGGCGATGCCGTCTACGGCAAGCAGCACCTGACGCCGGTATTCCATCGCCAGGCGCTGCAGGCGCGCCGCCTTGGCCTGGTGCACCCGGCCACGGGCGAACAGTGCGAATGGATCGTGCCGCTGGCCGAGGACTTCGCCGGCCTGATCGCCCAGGCGGGCATCGCTGAACCCGAACAAGTTTGATGTTCATCCTTCCCGACTGGCCGGACGCGCCGGACAATATCGGTGCCTTGGCGACGACACGTCATGGTGGTGTCAGCAAAGCCCCGTATCATTGCCTGAACCTGGGCAAGCACGTGGGCGACGACGTCGCCGACGTCGAACAGAATCGCGCGCTGGTGCAGGCCAACCTGCCGGGCCGTCCGGCCTGGATCTCGCAGGTGCATGGCGTGGCCGTGGTCGACGCGGCCGCCGTGACGGCAGAGGGGCCGGTGCTGGTGGCCGACGCCAGCTATGCGACCCGCCCCGGCGTGGTTTCTGCGGTGCTCACTGCCGACTGCCTGCCGGTGCTGTTTGCCGACCTGCAGGGCAAGGTGGTCGCCGCCGCGCACGCGGGCTGGCGCGGCCTGGCCGCCGGCGTGCTGCAAGAGACGATCAAGGCCATGCGCGCGCAAGGCGCGGGCAAGGTGACTGCCTGGATGGGGCCGGCGATCGGCCCGCGGCAGTTCGAGGTGGGCCAGGAGGTCGTTGACGCCTTTGGCGGCGGGCCGGCCTTTGTGCCGTTTGAAGGGCACCCGGGCAAATACCTGGCCGATATTTTCGCGCTGGCGCGCACGGCGATGGCGGGCGAGGGCGTGACCAGCGTGTGGGGCGGGCAGTATTGCACCGCGACCTTGCGCGAGGACTTTTATTCGTACCGGCGCGATGGCGTCACGGGACGGCAAGCCAGCTTAATCTGGATCCGTTGACGTGGGTACCTGCGCCCACCCTGCGGGATGGGGTAGGGTGGGCACGGGGGGCCACGCTTCAATGCGTATCAGGCGGCGCAGGCTTTTTGCGGCGCCCGAAGATGTAATAGACTATCGATAAAGGCAGGACGCAGTACACGAGAAACATCATGATGCCTGCCACGATACTGGGCTCGGTGAGCGCCATCAGGCCCACGACGTAAATCCACGCAACAGCAACGATCAGCATACTTTCCTTTGATTTGAAACGGACCACTACATGAACATGCCCGATCCGCAAGCCATGGCCACCCAATGGATGACGCAATTTTCCGACCCGAACGCCTGGCAAGCCTGGTTCAAGATGCCGGAAATGGACGCCAACCCGCTGACCAAGATTTTGCAGGATGCGGGCGCCGGCATCAACCCGCAGACCATGGAAAGCATCAAGAACGACTACATGGCCAAAGTGGGCGCGCTGTGGCAGGACCTGATGGCATCGAAAACGCCCACCGTGGCGGACCGCCGCTTCTCGGCGCCGGAGTGGCAGGCGAACCCGATTTCGGCCTTCAGTGCAGCATCATACCTGCTCAATGCGCAATTCCTGATGGCGCTGGCCGACGCGGTGGAGGCGCCGCCGCGCGAGCAGCAGAAAATCCGCTTCGCCGTGCAGCAGCTGGTCGACGCGATGTCGCCGGCGAACTTCCTGGCGACGAATCCGGAAGCGCAGCAAAAACTGATCGACACCAAGGGCGAAAGCCTCACCAAGGGTCTGTCCAATATGCTGGCCGACATGCAGAAGGGCCGTATTTCGCAGTCCGATGAAACGGCGTTCGAAGTGGGCCGCAATGTGGCCACGACGGCCGGTGAGGTGGTATTTGAAAACGATCTGTTCCAGCTGATCCAGTACGCGCCGACGACGCCGAATGTGCACCAGCGCCCGCTGCTGATGGTCCCGCCTTGCATCAACAAGTTCTACATCCTTGACCTGCAGCCGGAAAATTCGGTCGTGCGCTACGCCGTCGAACAGGGCAATACGGTATTCCTCGTCTCATGGCGCAACCCGGGCCAGGACCAGTCCAGGCTGACGATGGACGATTATGTGGAGCAGGGCGCCATCAAGGCCTTCGAGGTGGCGCGCGCCATTTCGGGCCAGGACCAGGTCAACGCCTTCGGCTTTTGCGTCGGGGGCACCATCGTCACGACGGCACTGGCCGTGCTGGCCGCGCGCGGCGAAAAGCCGGCCGCCAGCCTGACCTTGCTCACCACCTTGCTCGACTTCGCCGACACCGGCGTGCTGGAAGTGTTCATCGACGAGACCCAGGTCAGCCTGCGCGAGCAGACCCTGGGCAGCGGCGGCTTGATGCCGGGGCGCGACCTGGCCACGACCTTCTCGGCCCTGCGCCCGAACGACCTGGTGTGGAACTATGTGCAGTCGAACTACCTGAAGGGCAAGGAGCCGCCGCCGTTCGACCTCTTGTACTGGAATGCCGACAGCACCAACTTGCCAGGTCCGATGTTCTGCTGGTACCTGCGCAATACCTACCTGGAAAACAGCCTGAAGGTGCCGGGCAAGCTAACCGTGGCCGGCGCGCAGGTGACACTGGCCGACATCGATATTCCCGTCTTCATCTACGGCTCGCGCGAAGACCATATCGTGCCGTGGACGGCGGCCTATGCGTCGATGCATATCCTGAACGGCAAGAAGCCGAAGCAGAACCGCTTCGTGCTGGGCGCGTCCGGCCACATCGCCGGTGTGATCAATCCGGCCTCGAAGGGCAAGCGCAGCTACTGGACCAACGACGCGTCGAAGGCGGCCAAGCCGCAGGCGGCCGAGCAGTGGATGGCGGGCGCGACCGAGCATGCGGGCAGCTGGTGGGGCGAGTGGGCCGAATTCCTGGCCAAGCACGGTGGCAAGGACGTCAAGGCGCGCACGAAACTGGGCAGTGCCGCCTTCAAGCCGATCGAGGCGGCGCCGGGGCGTTACGTCAAGGTGCGGGCCGACTGAAGCGCTGCGTTGCAATAATTGAATATTTCACACAGGAAAGTGGCAATTTCCGGAAATTCGCCCCTATAATGCGGGAAGCAGGCCTGTCAGGAGACGGACGGCCTGTCCCATTTGTTAAGGCTTTTAACCGGAATGCGCTGCGGCGCAATAAGTGGACATACGATGAGTAGTGCTAAAAAAAGTACCGAACGCCTGATCAAGAAATATCCGAACCGCCGTCTCTACGACACGCAGACCAGTTCCTACATCACGCTCACCGATGTGAAGCAGCTGGTGCTCGACGCTGACGAATTCACCGTTGTCGATGCCAAGACCAATGAAGACCTGACCCGTTCGATCCTGCTGCAGATCATTCTGGAAGAGGAAGCGCATGGTGCGCCGATGTTCTCGTCGGCCGTGCTGGCCCAGATCATCCGCTATTATGGCCACGCGATGCAGGGCATGATGGGGTCCTACCTGGAAAAGAATGTCCAGGCCTTCACCGACATCCAGAACAAGTTCACCAGCGGCACCACCGGCGCCTTCGAAGGCCAGCCGTTCAGCCCCGAGATGTGGACCCAGTTCATGAACGTCCAGGGCCCGATGATGCAGGGCATGATGAACA
>JAZJYP010000163.1:0-38454 GCA_040390345.1 Pseudomonadota bacterium
CTGGTGCGCTACGGGATTTCGCCGGCCCAGATCGAAGTCGAGATCACCGAGAACATCTGCATCCGCAACCCGCAATACGCCATCGAACAGTTGAACAAGCTGTGCCAGCTGGGCGTGTCGGTCGCCATCGACGATTTCGGCACCGGCTACTCATCGCTGTCCTACCTGCACCGCTTCCCGATCCACACGATCAAGATCGACCAGAGCTTCGTCAAGGAGATCCACGACGAGCATGGCCACTATCCAGTCATCCTGGCCATCATCTCGATCGCGCGCGGCCTCGGCCTGCACCTGATCGCCGAAGGCGTCGAAACCGACGTCCAGGCGCGCTACCTGCAAGCCAATGGCTGCTCGACCATGCAGGGCTACTTCTACCATCGTCCGATTTCGCTGCAGCAGTTCATCAGCGTGATCCAGGAACAGGGCGGCCCGGCAGCGGGCACATTGCAGGCGCCGATGCTGGTCGCCGCACAAGCCTGAACCGGCAGGCAGGCGCGCGACCATGACCGCCATTGACGCCCACGCTGCGATCGACAGCCGGCACACGGCCGAATTCTTGCGCGTCAAGGCGCTGGCCGAACGCGGCGTCGCCAACGCCCAGCACAGCCTGGGCTTCATGTACGTCAACGGCCAGGGCGTGCCGCAAAACTTCGAACTGGCCGTGGCCTGGTACCGCATGGCCGCCACCTCGGGCCTCGAACACGCGCAATACAACCTCGGCGTGATGTACCAGAAGGGCCAGGGCGTGGGCCAGGACTACGAACAGGCCGTGCACTGGTACCAGCTCGCCGCCGAACAGGGTTACGCCGCCGCGCAGTACAACCTGGGCTGGCTGTACGCCAAGGGCCAGGGCGTGCACCAGAACACCCAGCTGGCCATGTTGTGGTTCTCGCGCGCCGCCGAACAGGGCGACGCCGGTGCCCAGAACAACCTGGGCATGATGTACGACACCGGCAAGGGCGTCCCGCAAGACTACAAGCAGGCCGTGACGTGGTACCGCAAGGCGGCCGAACAAGGCTATGCGCGCGCCCAGTTCAACCTGGGCCTGCGCTACGACCTGGGCCAGGGCGTGCCGCAGGACGTGATGCAGGCCGTGTCCTGGTTCCGCAAGGCGGCCGACCAGGGTTATGCGCCGGCCCAGTTCAACCTCGCGCTGCGCTACGACAAGGGCCAGGACGTGCCGCAGGACAGCCAGAAGGCCGTCAGCTGGTACCGCCGCGCGGCCGAACAGGGCCACGCCAGTTCCCAGTTCAACCTGGGCCTGATCTACGACAGCGGCGGCCATGGCGTGCCGCGCGACGAAGGCTTTGCCCTCGACTGGTTCCGCAAGGCGGCCGAACAGGGCCACGCCGGCGCCCAGGACAATATCGGCCTGCGCTGTGAACTGGCCCACGACCATGATACTGCCCTGACCTGGTACCTGAAGGCGGCCGGGCAGGGCTTTGCCAGCGCCCAGTACCACCTGGGCCTGCTGTACGCTGCCGGCCAGGGCGTGGAAGCCGATGCGCGCGAAGCTTTCAGCTGGTACAGCAAGGCGGCCGAGCAGGGCCACCTGCGCGCCCAGTTCGACCTGGGCCTGTGCTACGAAGCGGGAACGGGCGTGGCGCAGAACTACCGCGCCGCGCTGGCCTGCTACCTGCGCGCGGCGGAACAGGACTACGCACCGGCCCAGTTCAGCGTGGGCGCGCTGTTCGACCTCGACGACGCCGGCATGCTCGATGGCCACCAGGCCCTGCACTGGTACCGCAAGGCGGCCGACCAGGGCCACGCGCGCGCCCAGTTTGCGCTGGGCCTGCGCTACGACAGCGGCCAGGGCGTTGCACGCGACTACGAGGCCGCCCATTTCTGGTACCTGTGCGCGGCCCAGCAAGGCCACGCGCGTGCCCAGCTCAACCTGGGCCTGATGTGCGCCAGCGGCCAGGGCACCGAGCGTGACCTGGAACAGGCCTATGTCTGGCTGTCCTTGGCCGACAAGGCCGGCGAGCTGGCCGCCCGGCGTTACCTGAAGGAGGCCAGCGGCCGCCTCTCGCCGATCCAGCTGGCGCGCCTGCAAAGCCACGCCGCGGGCTAAAGACATTTAGTTTCCTGCCGTAAATACAATTAGCGCTGGCCTTGCGAGGCAGGCGCGTGCTCGCCATCCCGGCGGGCCATTGGCGGGGAACGGATGCAAATCAATACGAATTTGTATTCGCTGAACGCGCAGCGGCACTATGCGCAATCGGTGGCCGACCTCGACACGCGCCTGCAGCGCTTGTCGAGTGGGCTGCGCATTAACGGCGCGCGCGACGACGCGGCCGGCCTGGCCATCGCCGAGCGCCTCACGGCCGGCATCAACGGCCTGGACCGGGCCGCCAAGAACGCCAGCGACGCCATCGCCCTGCTGCAAACGGCCGACGGCGGCGTCGCCCAGGTGGTCGAGAATTTCCAGCGCATCCGCGAGCTGGCGGTGCAGTCAGCCAATGGCAGCAATAGCAGCACGGACCGCGACGCCCTGCAAAACGAAGCCAATGCCCTGGTCGCGGCCAACAGCGATTTCGTCGCGCGCACCCGCTTCAATGGCATCGCCCTGCTCGACGGCTCTTTCGCCAGCCAGTTCCAGGTGGGCGCCAACGCCGGCGAGACGATCAATATCATCATCGATCCGGTGCTGGCGCCGCGCACCACCACCGATGTCCTGACCGCGGTGGCGCTGCGCCAGACCAATGCGGTGGGCCAGGTCAGCGGAGCGCTGGCGGCGGGGGACTTGATCATCAATGGCGGCGCGATCGGCGCCTCGGTGGCCGGTGCCCAGGCCGGACAAAGCAGCGCCAGCGCCTTTGCCGCCGCCGCCGCCATCAATGCCGCCGGCGTGGTCGGTGTCAGCGCCACGGCCGCCAACGTCATCACCGCAAACACCACGGCGCCGGCGAATATCCCCAATGGCGGCCTGCTGGTCAACGGCATCGCCCTGGGCCCGATCGTGGGCGCCAATCCCACTGCCGTCGCCGCCAGCGCCGCCGCCGCCTTCACGGCCGCCGCCGGCGCCAGCGGCGTGACGGCGTCGGCCTCGGGCGGCCAGCTGACACTGAGCACCGCCGACGGGCGCGATATCAACCTGTCCGAAACGCTGGCCGGCTATGCCGCCTCGCTGGGCCTTGCCACGGGCCCCAATCACGGCACCATCACCGTCTCGGACACGCCGGCGCCGCAAACGACCTTGTCCATCGGCGGCAACAACCCCGGCCTGGTCGGGCTGTCTGCCGGTAACCAGGTCTCGGCCTTCACGGGCGGCACGGTGACGATCCTGCTGCCGCAAGGCTCGGGCGGCGAGCCCCTGATCGACCTCTCCAGCATCGCCGGCGCCACCAGCGCGCTGGACTACCTGGACGGGAAGATCGACAGCAGCAATGCCGTGCGCTCGCAACTGGGCGCGGCGTCGAACCGGCTGGCCGCGTCCTACACCGGCATCCTCGACGGCGCGGCCAACCTGGCGGCCGCGCGCGGACGCATCCGTGACACCGATTACGCCGCCGAGACGGCAGCACTCACACGCGGCCAGGTCCTGCGCGACGCCGGCGTGGCCATCATCGCGCAAGCCAATGCGCTGCCCAATCAGGTGCTGCAATTACTGCGATAAGCGCCGCCGACATCTGGCAAAATACGCGCTGCCCTGCGCTGGATTGACGCATCGCGGGCCTGCCTCCATACATACAAAACAGGAACATCATGAGACTGAAGCCTTTCCTTGCGCTCGCTTTTGGATTGTCGGTCGCCACCGGCATGGCACTGCCCGCGCACGCCGCCGATGCCGCCAAGGCCGCGGCGTTCGACCACAAGCCTTATGCCATCGCTTACAAGAAGTTCGTGCTGTCCAACGGCCTGACCCTGATTGTGCATGAAGACCATGCCGTGCCCGTGGTCGGCGTGAACATGTGGTACCACGTCGGTTCGCGCAACGAGAAGCGCGGCAAGACCGGTTTCGCCCACCTGTTCGAACACTTCTTCTTCAATGGTTCGGAGAACTACCCGCACGGCTTCCGTGAAGCGATGGACGACCTGGGCGCCAATAACCGCAATGGCACCACCAATACCGACCGCACCAACTTCTTCGAAGACGTGCCCGTGTCGGCGCTCGAGCGCACGCTTTACCTCGAGTCCGACCGCATGGGCTTCCTGTCCAACTATATTTCGAAAGACATGCTCGAGCGCGAGCGCGGCGTGGTGCAGAACGAAAAGCGCCAGGGCGAGAACCAGCCATACGGACGCGTGCATACCGAAATGAGCGCCAGGATGTATCCCTACTCGCATCCGTATTCGTGGCCGACCATCGGCAGCATGGACGATCTCAATGCCGCCACCCTGGACGACATCAAGGAGTGGTACCGCACCTACTATGGCCCCAACAACGCGGTCATTTCCCTGGCCGGCGACATCACGCCCGAGCGCGCGCTCGAACTGGTGAACAAATACTTCGGCGCGATTCCACCGGGTCCGCCGCTGCCGCGCACCCAGGCCTGGATTCCCACGCTGGAGCGCAATATCCGCGACGAGATGGAAGACCACGTGCCGCAAGTGCGCATTTACCGCAGCTACCATATCTCGTCGTGGACGGATGCCGATACTTCGCGCCTCGACGTGCTCTCGGACGTGCTGGCCGGCTCCAAGAGCGCGCGCCTGGACCGCCGCTTCATCTACGAGAAGAACCTCGCTACCGCAGTGAGCGCCTCGGTTGACGGCAATGAACTGGGCGGCACCTTCGAGATCCGCCTCACGCTCAAGCCCGGCATCAATCCGGCCGACGCCGAACGCGAACTGGACGCGGTCCTGGGCGAACTGCTCGACAAAGGCCCGACGGCCGCAGAACTGGCGCGCGTGAAGACGCGCAGCCTGGCCGACTTTGCACGCTCGCTCGAACGCCTCGGTGGCTTTGGCGGCCGAGCCGATGTGCTGGCCGAAAGCATGACCTACGGCGGCTCGCCCGACTTTTACCTGAACCGCCTCGACGCCTATGCCGGCGCCCAGCCGGCCGAGGTCAAGGCCGTGGCCAGCAAATGGCTGCGCGCCCACTACTACACGATGACGGTCAAGCCGTTCGCCAAGATGGCCGCCGCCAAGTCCACACTGGACCGCAAAGTGCTGCCGGCGCTGGGCAATCCGCCCGACGTCAAGTTCCCCGACATGCAGCGCGCCCAGCTGGCCAACGGCCTCAAGGTGGTCCTGCTGGAACGCCATTCGGCGCCGATCGTCAACGTGGCACTGGCGATCGATGCCGGCGCCGCCTCGGATACCCTGGCCAAGGCCGGCGCGGCTTCGCTGGCGCTGGACCTGCTCGACAAGGGCACCAGCAAGCACAATGCCTTCCAGCTGTCGGACGCGCTCGAGTCGCTCGGCGCGCGCCTCGGTAGCGGCACTGGGCTCGACACGTCCACGCTGCGCCTGCAGTCGACGGCGGCCAACCTGGTGCCGTCGTTGGCGCTGATGGCCGATGCGGCCCTGAATGCGACGTTCCCGGCCGACCAGTTCGCACTGCAAAAGCAGCGCCGCATGGCGCAGATCGCGCAAGAGAAGGCGCAGCCGGGCACCCTGGCCACGCGCCTCCTGCCCGGCATTCTGTTCGGCGCCGAGCATGCCTACGGCAAGCCCGGTACCGGCTTCGAGAAGTCGGTGGAAGTGATCACGCGCGAGGACCTGGTGAAGTGGCACGCCGACTGGTTCAAGCCAGGCAGCGCCACCATCGTCGTCACGGGCGACACCACCTTGGCCAGGCTGATGCCGGCGCTCGAAGCGTCGTTCGGCAAATGGAGAGCCGGCACGGCGCCAGCCAAGACGGTGGCCACGGTGCCGCCCACCCAGGGCAAGCGCATTTTCCTGGTCGACAAGCCCGATGCGCCGCAGACGACCATCGTGGCCACCCACGTGTCGCAGGCCGGCGGGCAGCCGGAAGACCTGGCGATGGAGGCGGCGCTTGCCAATTTCGGCGGCATGGCGACCTCGCGCCTGAACCGCAACCTGCGCCTGGACAAGCACTGGAGCTATGGCACCAGCGCCGTGCTAACCAGCGTGCGCGGACAGCGCGCTTTCATCGTGATGGCGCCGGTGCAGACCGACAAAACGCGCGAAGCCATGCTGGAGGTGGACAAGGAAATCCGCGGCATCGCCGGCGAGCGTCCGATCGTGGGCGAAGAGTTCAATAGCACGATGCGCAACATGACTTCGCGCCTGGCGGGCCGCTTCGAGACCATCAATGCGGTGGAAGCGGCCGCGCTGGCCGCCGTGAACCTGCACCTGCCGGACGACTACTGGTCGCGCTACGCGGCCAATATGCGCGCGCTGGGCGAGCCGCAGCTCGCCGCGGCGGCACAGAAGTACGTGCATCCGGGCGAGGTGGTGTGGGTGCTGATCGGCGACCTGCGCAAGATCGAGAAGGGCGTACGTGAACTTGGCTGGGGCGAAGTGACCGTCCTGACCCCATAGGGCTAACGGCTAAACGTTCGCATCAAGGCGTTGATGAAACTGATCTCTTCCTTGAAGGCCTGCACGCCGATGCGCTCGTCGCGTCCGTGGGCACGGCCGTCGTCGAGGTCGTCGAACATGCCGTCTACCCCCAGCGTCGGCACGCCCAGGGCACGGGTATAGACGCTGTCGGAGGCGCCGGCCGACATCAGTGGCAGCACCGCCACGCCCGGCCACACGGAATGGACCACGCCCTCGATGCTCGCCATCATGGCCGGCGTGATCACCGTTTCAGGGCTGGGCATCCCGCCCGGCAGCACGGTCAGCGCCAGGTGCCTGTCGGCGATGACGTGCTCGAGCTGGCCTTTCACCTGGTCGACCGATTCGCCCGGCACCACGCGGCACTGGATGGTGGCGCGTGCGCGCTGTGGCAGCGCGTTCTCGGCGTGTCCGCCTTCGATCATCGTGGTGGTGCAGGTGGTGCGCAGCACGATATTGGTTTCCACGTTGGCCGAGAGGCGCTTGAGCGCATCTTTGGAAGGCGCCGGCTTGACCACGTCGAGCATATCGGCGCGCATGGTGCCGCTTTCCAGCAGCGCGCGGCGCTTGAAGTATTCGGTCGTGGTGCCCGTCAGGTGCACCGGGAAGGCGAAACTGTCCACCCGGCCCAGCGCACGCGCCAGCTGGTAGATGGGATTGGCATTGGTCGGGCGCGAGCTGTGGCCGCCCTTGTCGGTCGCCTCCAGCTGGAACGTCAGGTACATCTTCTCGCTCGACTGCGCGCCCACATACAGGCGGCGGCCGCCCTTGCTGCCCGCTTCGCCGGCGTCCGGATTGATGACCAGGCCCGCGTCGACCAGGGCACGCTGCTCCTTGAACAGGTAGTCCGCGCCATTGGCCACGCTGCCCGCCTCTTCGTCGGCCGTCAGTGCCACAATGATGTCGCGCTCGGGCACAAAGCCTTCCCGCTTGAGCGTGATCAGGGCGGCCAGCATCGCGGCGTCCTGGCCCTTCATGTCGATCACGCCGCGTCCATACAACCAGCCGTCTTTTTCCACCAGCTCGAAGGGATTGAAGTTCCAGTCTTCGCGCTTGGCTTCCACCACGTCCAGGTGGCCAAGGAACAGCACCGCTTTGCCGGCATTGCGTCCGCGCAGGCGCACGACCACATTGCCCATTTCCGGATTCTTGGGCGGCGCGACGAGGGTCACGTCGGCAGCTGGAAAGCCCGCTGCCAGCAGGCGTTCTGCCATCGCCCTGGCGGCGGCCGTGGTGCCGTTGGCATGCGTGGAATTGATTTCGATGAGCTGCTTGAGGATATCGCGCCCCAGCGTGAACTGGTCGGCGGCGTGGGCGCTGCCCACGAACAGGAGGGCGGAGGCCAGGCCGCACAGGACATGCTTTTTATACGTCATTGTGGTCTCTGTTTAAGCGCGGGAATTGCGCCGCCAAAGTCTAGCACGCAGCGAGCACCTGGCGCGTGCTGGCAAAGGCGAAGAACTCTTCCGGCGGCAGCGCCGGCGACCAGTGGAAGCCCTGGCCGAATTCGCAGCCAAGTTCGATCAGGCGCGCCAGCGTGGCCTCGTCCTCGATGCCTTCGGCGACGGCTTCGAGCTTGAGGCTGTGGGCCATCTCGATGATGGCGCGCACGATGCCTTCGTCGTGCGTATCGCGCGTCATGCGGCGCACGAAGGACTGGTCGATTTTCAGTCGCTCCACTTCGAAGCGGCGCAGGTAGCCCAGGTTGGAATAGCCGGTGCCGAAATCGTCGATCGACAGGCGGATGCCCATGCCGCGCAAGCGCCCGAGCAAGGGACCAAGGTGGTTTGCTTCGGCGATCAACAGCGACTCCGTCAGCTCCAGCTCGATGCTGGCCGGGGCGAGCCTGGATGCGGCCAGCGCATTCATCACATCGCGTTCGATGTCGCCGCGGCGGAACTGCACCGGCGACAGGTTGACTGCCACCGTCACGCCTGCCAGGCCGGCATCCTGCCAGGCGCGCGCCTGGCGGCAGGCTTCGCCGAGCACCCAGGTGCCGATCTCGTTGATCAGGCCAGAACGCTCTGCCACGGCGATGAATTTCGACGGCGGAATCAGGCCCAGTTCCGGATGGCGCCAGCGGATCAGCGCTTCGGCGCCGACAATGCGCCCGTTGCGCAGGTCGTACTGGGGCTGGTAGTGCAGCTTGAATTCCTGCTTCGCCAGCGCCGCGCGGATGCCGGCGATCAGGTGCAGGTGTTCGATGACGTTGGTGTTGATCTCGGCGTCATAGAAATTGAAGGTGTTGCGGCCCGCATCCTTGGCGTGGTACATCGCCATGTCCGCATGCTGGAGCAGGGTGTCGAAGTCGCTGCCGTCCTGCGGAAACACCGAGATACCCATCGAGCAGGTGGCCGACAATTCCATGCCCAGGCCCTTGAAAGGCACGCCCAGCTGCGCCATGATCTTGACGGCGGTGCTGGCGACGCTTTGCTCGTCGCCGTGGTCGCTCATGATGATGAGGAATTCGTCGCCGCCATGGCGGCTGACGGTGTCGGTGCTGCGTACGGCCACCTGCAGGCGGCGCGCCACTTCACGCAGCAACTCGTCGCCGGCGGCATGGCCCAGCGAATCGTTGACGTCCTTGAAATTGTCCAGGTCCAGGAACAGCAGCGCCGCCTTGCTGTGGTTGCGCTGGGCCAGGGCCAGCGCCTGGGTGAAGCGGTCGCGCGCCAGCAAGCGGTTGGGCAGGCCGGTGAGGGCGTCGTGGTGGGCCAGCACATCGATGCGTTCGAACGATTCGCGGATGCGCCCATTCTCCACTTCCAGCCGCAGCAGGGCGCGGCGCAGGTCCGACGCCATCAGCCAGATGAAAAAGGCCGTGGCCGTGAGCACGGTGACCAGGTCGATCAGCGATTCCCAGCCCACAGGATGGATGGCGTTGACATGCCAGCCGTAGATATTGGCCGCCGCGATCGCCGTCAGCACCGAGAACTGCACCGCGAGGACGGCGATGAACACCCGGCGCGAACCGAACATGGCGGCAAATACCAGCAAGGCCGGAATGGCGCACACGGCTTCGTCGCGCAGGCCCTGGGAATTGAACATCATGGCGCTGGTGAGCACCGTGAGCGTGGCGAGCATCAGGTGGGCGGCGCGGGTCAGGCGGCCGCGCCGCGCGTACCACATGGCCTGGCCGAATATGCCCAGCGCGGCGGACAGGATGGCGGCGCTGGCCCATTGGCGCGTACTGAGCGCCATCACCAGCGGCAGGGCGACGGCGAAGGTGATGACGGCCAGCAGCTGGATCAGCCGATGGCCTTCCAGCCGAAAAGCGGGATCCGATGGGGACGCGGGTGGCGGGGCAGGGCTGGACATGGGCTGCGTGGGTGCCGGTGGATGCCCCAGTATCGCGACGCCCGCCCTGAGCGTCAAGACATTTGCTCGGACCCGGGCCACAACAAAGATTGCGGCCCGGGGGCGGCTGGAGTACGCTAGCCTTCCATGCTTGCCTGAAAAACCACAGCGGAGGGCGCAGGTGCAGCTTTGGCGCAGTGTTGTCAGCTTCATGTTCACCATACTGGCGTGCTGGCCGCTCGCCGCCAGTGCCTCCTTCCTGCTGGCCGGCGAAGGCCGCTTCGCCACGCTCGAACAGCAGGTCGCCTACCGGCTTGACACCGCCACACCGGACATCGGCGCCGTGCTGGCCATGCGGGACGGTTGGCTGTCCCAGGGGGCGATGCCGTTTCACCGGCGCGGCGGCGCGCAGACGGTGTGGGCGCGGTTCGACGCACCTGACCACGGCAATGGCCTGCTCCTGACCACGTCGCCATGGGACGAGGCCGAATTTTATGCCGTGCGCGGCGGGCGCGTCGTGGCCCACCAGCGCAGCGGCAGCGACCTGCCCTGGGACGCGCGCACCACCCGCGTGACAATGACCTCGCCGATCATGCATGCGGGACTGGTGGCGCTGGACCTGGTGCCGGGCGTGACGACGACGATATACGTGCGCCTGCATACGGAAGGCCGGCTGCCGGACTTCGACGGCTTGCGCATCTACGCCTGGGACCCGTTCACGGTACAGCAGGCCGAGCGCCACGACCGCCTGCTGCAGGGCGTTTTTGTGGGCATGATGTTCTTCCTGGTCGTCTACAACCTCGGCCTGCTGCTGACCACGCACGAGGCGAGCTACCTGTACTACGTCATCATGGAAGTGGGCTTCACGACCACCTGGGCGGTGCTGTTTGGCCTGACGTTCGAATTCCTCTGGCCGGCCCACCCCAGTTGGGACTACCACGGCTTCATGAATGCCACGTCCCTCGGCGGCTTCGGCCTGGCCATGTTCCTGCGCCATTACCTCGACATGCCACGCCACTTCCCGCGCCTCGATCCCTGGTTCAAATGGGGCGGACCGATCGGCCTGCTGGGCATCCCCATCAGCTACCTGCCGGTCTCCTTCCACGTCATGAGCCTGATCACGCTGTTCATGGCGCCGCCCATGGTCTTGCTGATCCTCGCCGTGGTCACCTACGCCTGGCGCACGCGCCATCCGCTGGCGCCCAATTTGCTGCTGGCGATGGCGTGCTTCGCCGGCGGCATCCTGGTCTACTTCCTCGGCGAGCTGGGCGTGCTGCCGATGGTCGACGTGACGATCCATGCGGCCCAGATAGGCAGCGCGCTGGCCGGCTTCATTCTCTCGATCGGCCTGGGCATGCGCTTCCAGCGGGTGCGCAGCGAACTGGCCGAACAGCAGCTGGCCCACGAGCGCGAACGGCGCGCCTTCATGGAAAGCCAGAATCGCACGCTCGAGGCGAAGGTCATCGAACGCACCTCGCAGCTGACGGCGGCGCAGCAGCAGTCGGACGCGCTGCTGTCGAACATCCTGCCCCAGGCCATCATCGAAGAGCTGCGCGCACACGGCGCCACCGAGCCGCGCCGCCACGAGGAAGCGTCGATCCTGTTCACCGATTTTTCCGGCTTCACCCAGGCCGTCTCGACGATGCCGCCGCGCCGCCTGGTGCAGGAGCTCAACGACATTTTTCGCGCCTTCGACGACATCATCAGCGAGCAGGGGCTGGAAAAGATCAAGACCATCGGCGACGCTTACATGGCCGCCGGCGGCCTGCCCGTGTCGTCGCAGGACCACGCGATGCGCTGCGTGCGTGCCGGCCTGGCGCTGACCGCCTATATAGCGCAGCGCAACGAGACGGCCGCCATGAAGTGGGGCTTGCGCGTCGGTGTGCATTCCGGCTCGGTGGTGGCCGGCGTCGTGGGCAAGAACAAATACGCCTACGACGTCTGGGGCGATACGGTCAACATCGCCAGCCGGCTCGAGAGCTCGGGGGAAATCAACAAGGTCAATATCTCCGCCTACACCTTCGACCTGGTGCGCGAGCATTTCGAGTGCAGCTACCGGGGCAAGCTCGAAGCGAAGGGCAAGGGCCAGATCGATATGTATTTCGTGCTGCGCGAACGGGCCGTCCAGGCCGTGTTGTAACAGCGTGTTTCGCGCATTGCGCAGCGGCCGTCCTGGCCTCATTGTTGGCTTTTTTTCATCCGGAGCCTCCATGATCAAACGAAGCCTGTCGGCGCTGGCCCTGTGCCTGCTGGCGCTGCCCGCCTGGGCCCAATCCGAGCCGCAGGCGCTACCCGAGAGCGTGCTGGTGGTGGGCCAGAAGCCGGGGCCCGGCCTGTGGAAGGTCTCGCGCGGCGACCATGTGCTGTGGGTGTTTGGCAGCTATGCGCCGCTGCCCCGGAAGATGCAATGGCGCGCGCAGCAGGTCGAGTCCATTCTCGCGCAGTCGCAGGAACTGATCACGCTCCCGGGCTGGTCGGCCCATGTGGGCCTGCTGCGCGGTTTGACCTTGCTGCCCTTCGCCTATGGGCTGACCAAAAATCCCGATGGCGCCACGCTCAAGGAAGTGCTGCCCGCCGACGTCTACGCGCGCTGGCTGCCGCTCAAGGCCAAATACCTTGGCGAGGACAATGGCATTGAACGCGAACGCCCGATCTTTGTGGCCGACAAGCTCTATCGCATGGGCCTGGAGAAGTCCGGCCTGACCATGCGCGACGATGTGCGCGACGCGGTCTTCCAGATCGCGAAGAAGAACAAGCTGGCCATTACCTCGACCCAGATCACGCTCGATATCGACAGCCCGGGCCAGGCGATGAAGGACTTCAAGAAGGCGCAGCTGGACGACACGGCTTGCCTGTCCCTGACTATGGAGCGCCTCGAGTCGGACCTCGACGCCATGCGCCTGCGCGCCAACGCCTGGGCCAAGGGCGATATCGGCGCCATCCGCGCCCTGAGCTTCGCCGACCGCGATGGCGCCTGCGACGGCGCGGTGTTTGGCAGTGCCGTATTCAAGGCCCAGCGCGATTTCAAGGATATCGAAGCGCGCGTGCGCAGCAACTGGATGGCGGCCGCGGAGAAGGCCCTGGCGGCGAACAAGAGCAGCTTCGCCCTGCTGCCGCTCAAGGACTTGCTCGACCCGCAGGGCTATCTCGCGGCCCTGCAGGCCAAAGGCTACCAGGTCGAATCGCCCGAATAGCTTACTGCGTCACCGTCATCAGCAAGCGCGTGAGCAGGTACAGGCGCGGGACGATGCTGCCAAGTTCGAGGTATTCGTCTTCGCCGTGGAAGCCGCCACCGACGATGCCAAGGCCGTCGAGCGTCGGCCGCCCCAGCGCATGCGTGAAGCCGGAGTCCGAGGCGCCACCCGAGCCTTCGAGCGTGAGCTTGAGGCCAATTTCCGCGTAGAGCGCCTGGGCCGCTGCCGCAAGGCGCTCGGTGTTGGGGTTGCGCGGCATCGGCAGCATGGTGCGCGTCAATTTTGTGCTGACCTGGACGTCCGGGATCAGCTTGCGCTGCGACATCGCAGCGGCCTCACGTTCGACCCGGTCGAATTCTTCCGGCACGGCGGCGCGCACATCGGCGCGCGCCGTGGCCGCGTCGGGAATCACGTTCAGACGGTCGCCCGCGCGCATCACGGTGAAATTGACGCTCGTTTGCGCGGCCTTGTTCTCCAGCGCCGCCAGCTGCAGTACCTGGTGCGATGCCTCCATCGCCGCATTGCGCCCGGCTTCGGGCGCATTGCCCGCGTGGGAGGCCTTGCCGTGCGTCTCGACCAGCAACTCACCCATGCCCTTGCGCCAGACGACCAGGCCATCGGCAGGGCGGCCAGGCTCCATATTGAACACCGCGTCGTGCAGCCTGGCCTGCTGCTCGATCAGCGCGCGCGTGCCGGGCGAGCCGATTTCCTCGTTCGTGTTGAGCAGCAGCGTGATCTGGGCGTAGTCGGTATAGTGCACGGCCTTGAGGATCTTGAGCGCGTACAGGGCCGCGACGATGCCGCCCTTGTCGTCGGCAATGCCGGGGCCATAGGCGCGTTCGCCAACGATCTTGAAGGGCCGGCGCGCCACGGTGCCGTCGGCGAAGACGGTATCCATGTGGGCTACCAGCAGCAGCTTCTTGCTGCCCTTGCCTTTGAAGGTGGCCAGGATGTTCTTGCCGACGGAAGGCGCCGACGATGATGTTTCAATATGTGCACCGAGTGCCAGCAATTCCTTCGTGACGATGGCGCCGACCTTGTCGACCCCGGCTTCGCTGCCGGTGCCGGAATCGATGTTGACGAGGCGCTCCAGCAAGGCAGTCGCACTCGCGCGCGCTTGCTGCGCCTGCGCGTACACGGCGTCGTCCTTGGCCAGGGCCGGGGCGCCGCACAGGCAGGCGGCAAGGGCCAGGGTGCAGGTGAATATTTCTTTCATCATCTTCCTTTCAGGGTTGATCAGGCGCGGTTTCCGCAAGGCCGGCGCTGCATTTATTGTGCTGAACTCATTTCGGGCTTGTACTCGATCATCTCGCCGGTGGCCGAATCGACGTCGCGCGCCATCTCCTCGAGATACTTCTCGTAGCTGCCGGCGCCATTGACCGAGTCATAGGCAGCGACGTAAGTGCCCTGGTCGACGTCGAAGTCCTTGAAGCCCTGTTTCAGGCGCGTCACCACGCTCACCTGTTGCTGGCCCGAGGCGAACGAGCGCCACACCGCGACATTGCGGCCCAGCTTTTCCCACACCGCCTTGTTGGTCTTCAAGGCCGCCGTGTACGCCATGCCGCGCCCCGGTTTGACGATGATGCGCGTGATCACGGCCTTGGTCGAGAAATTCCCCAACGCCGTGGTACTGAGCTTGTCGTCATAGGTCATGTAGAGGGTCGGGGAATACTTCGCCAGGTGCGGCAGGACGGCCGTGTCGTAGTGCTTGGTGTGGGCCGCCGACAGGTCGCCGCGCCCTTCCATGTCGGTCCAGGTGTTCGGACCTTCGTTGATCTGCAGGGCGCCGCCATCGGGCCCGCTCAGCACATCATAGGTGCGCCACTTCCAGTTGCCGGTGTGGTAAAGCTTGACATGGGCAGCGATGGCTTTCTTGAACGCGTCCATGTGGCCGTCCTTGACCCAGATGCGGTCGACGGTCAGGGTTTCGGCCTTGGGTGGCTCGGCCTGGGCGAACAGGGGGAAGAGCAGTGCGAGGATGACACAGGTCCACTTTTTCATTTTTATTGCCTCTCATTGTTATTGTGATTTAGATCGGCCTTGCGGACTGGATAGTGTACGCCTTTCTTTTTGATATAAATGTGTCATCGTAAATACTAAAAAATGACGTTTCACGGCTGCTAAGCTGGGTAGAATTTGCCTGTTCAACGAGGAGAAAATCCCATGCCGCTGCTTCGATACTGTACCGCGCTCGCCGCCTTGTTCCTGCTCGCGCCGGCGGGCGCCGCTGATTTGCCGCTGGCGCAATTGCAAGTGCCGGCTGGTTTCCATATTGAATTGTTGGCGCGCGTGCCAAATGCCCGCGAAATGGTCCTCGGCAAAAACAATGTGGTCTACATCGGCTCCATGAAAGAAGGCAAGGTGCATGCGCTGGAACTCGATGCCCAGTACCGCGCCGGTGCCTTGCATGTGATCGCATCGGGCTTGAACTTGCCCGCCGGCGTGGCCTACCGCGACGGCAGCCTGTACGTGTCGGCCGTCGATCGCCTGTTGCGCTTCGATGGCATCGACAAGCGCCTGGCCAATCCGCCCAAACCCCATGTGCTGCGCGACGACTTGCCGAAAGAAACCCATCATGGCTGGCGCTTCATTGCCTTCGGCCCGGATGGCATGTTGTACCTGCCCCTTGGTACGCCATGCAATATCTGCGACCGCCAGGACCCGGCCCACTACGCCAGCATCGTGCGCATGAAGCCCGACGGCAGCGGCCAGCAAGTGGTCGCGCGCGGCGTGCGCAATTCGGTCGGCTTCGATTTCGAGCCCGGGACGGGCGAGCTCTGGTTCACCGACAATGGCCGCGACATGCTCGGCGACGAGATTCCGCCTGACGAACTCAATCATGTGAGCAAGCTGAACGAACACTTCGGCTATCCGCATTGCCACGCCGGCTTCATCGTCGATCCTGAATTTGGCGGCAATCATGCGTGCAGCGAATTTACGGCGCCCGTGCAAGCGCTGGGTCCGCACGTGGCCTCGCTCGGCATGCGCTTCTACACCGGTACCCAGTTCCCGGCCGCTTACCACAAGCAAGTCTTCATCGCCGAACACGGCTCCTGGAACCGCAGCAAGAAGAGCGGCTACCGCGTCAGCCTCGTCACGCTAAGCGGCGGCAAGGCCGTGTCCTACACGCCCTTCGTGACCGGCTGGCTGCAAGGAGAGACGGCGTGGGGCCGCCCGGCCGACGTGCTGGTGTTGCCGGATGGTTCGCTGTTGATCGCCGACGATTTTGCCGGCGCCATTTACCGCGTCAGCTATGGTGGCTGACCGGGCGGCGCGGCGCGATTTTCGCTGCGCAGGTCAACCGGCTAATGCGCTGAGTCTGGCGCAGGCTCGAACAATTCCACCGGATTGCCCGATGGGTCTTCCAGCAAGATCTGGCGGCCACCTGGACCCGTGACGATCTCGTTGCGGAATTTGACGCCGGCCTTCTTGAGCGTTTCGACCTCGCCTTCAAGGTCGCTGCTTTGCACGATGATGCGGTTCCATCCGCCCGGTTCGGGTCTGCGCCCGTCCGGCATCGCTTGCGAGCCTCCACCCGGACCTTTCGGCGGACTGAGCACTATTTGCATACCTTCGCGCTCGATGATGGCGAAATAGGGACCGTTCTGGGCGCTGACGCGAAAGTCCAGCTGGCGCGTGTAAAAAGCAATCGCGGCGTCGACGTCGTTCACGATATAACGGACCATGATCATGTTCAGCTTCATGGCGGCACTCCTTTCCTGGTCATTTTGGTCAAGCTTGCGAACCAAAATATGACACAACGATGCGCCAGTGGCGCGCGATTCGGCGCTGCCAGGCTCAATTGCAAGTCATTCACCTTAATGAGATGATGCTGGAAATTCCGCGATATCAACAGCTTGCTCCACAGGTGCCCAGCATGACCATTCGGAACGACAGGCCGCCACGCCGCTGGCCGGCCATGATGGGCTTGGCGCTCATGGCGCTACTGGCGTGCGCTGCCCAGGCCGGGGAAGCGCTGGTGCTGGCCCGCAATCCCAATTTCACGAGCGCCGTCAACGGCCAGGTATTGAAGGAGATATACCGGCAAGCCGGTTTGGAGGTGCGCATTGTCACCATGCCGGGCTTGCGCAGCACCGCCGAGGTGCTGGCGGGCATGATCGACGGCGAAGTCAATCGCGTCGCCGAGTATGGCCAGCGCCATCCCGCGCTGATCCGGGTCGATCCACCGTTCAATACCTGGACCGTTTCAGCGTTCTACAAGAAGTCCATGAAGATAGACGTGAAGACCAAGCAGGATTTGACTGGCCAAAAGCTGGGCGTGGTGCGCGGCCTGGTGGCGGTTGAGTATCTGGTCGAAGGCATGGCGAATGTGTACAAAACCAATAGCTCCTTGTCGCTGGCGAGGATGCTGCAGACGGACCGGCTGGAGATCGCGGTCGATGGCGCCAACGAATTCAAGTTCGGACTCAATCAGAGTGAGTTGTCCGCCTTGACTCAGGTGGACCTGATGCAGTTTCCGCTCTACCACTATTTAAGCAAGAAGAACCAGCATTTACAACCCGTTCTAAGCCGCATCATCAAGCAACTGTCGGACTCTGGCGAGCTGGGCCGCTTGTATCTCAAGGCCGAGCGCGAGGTCTTGGCCAGCGGGATCGATCCGGCGCTGTGAGGGTGCTACCATTCCGCGACGAATGGACATCCGGCCGCGACAAGGATGTGGGATGAGTGGACGGCAGGCTGGACACAAGGTGCGTGAAAGACCTTACGATCGGCACGAAATCGTGTGCGTTTTCATCTTATGGGAAAGGTTTTGTCGTGCATATGGATAAGAACATGAGATGCCGTCAAGAGAATTCGATTCGCGCCTTGCCATTCCTTGTCGTCGCATGCCTGTGCCTGGTACTGCCAGCTGGGCGCGCTTTCACGCCGGATCTCCCAAAGGAACTGACCTTGTCGGTGGTGGAAGGTACGCCCGGGCTGACCGACGGACCGACGCGGGTGCTGTTGGCGGCCTATCGCTGCTTGGGCGTCGAGGTCAAAGTGCGCGGCCTTCCCAATCTGCGCGGCGTCGCGGTGGCCAAGGACGGCCAGGTCGATGGCGACGTCGTCCGCCTGGCCAGTTATGAGCGTACGGCACCGGACCTGGTGCGCGTGCCGACACCAATGGTGGAGCAGGTCGTGTATGCGCCTTTCATATTGCGTGGCCAGGAGCGCGATTTGTCGAGCCTCGAGAAGTTGGCGTCTTCGGGCCTGCGGATCGGTGTGCGCCTCGGTGTCCAGATCATCGATGGGACACCGCTCAGCGGGCATGTCGCGGCCATGCCGACGTCGTATCCGGCAGCGTTCAAGATGCTGCTCAGCGACAGGCTCGACATCGTCCTGGCGCCGACCGATATGTGGCAATCAGTCCAGGCGACGCTGCCGTCCGAGTTCCATGAAGCGGCGCAGCGCGTGGTGCGCCTGGCGCCAGTATTGTCGCTTCCGGCTTTTCATTACCTGCACGCCCGATGGGGCGCACTGGTGCCGGTGATTGACGCCCAGCTGCAAAGAATGAAAAATAATGGCAGCAGCGCGCGCCTGCTCAAGCAAGATGGCAAGGCGCAATGCTGAGAGACAGGCAGGCGAAAACCGCAGCGACATAGCGGTCGAAATTTGTCATGCCTGCCGGAATCCGCGTAGAATGCGGGTTCTGCGGGTGTAGCTCAATGGTAGAGCAGAAGCTTCCCAAGCTTACGACGAGGGTTCGATTCCCTTCACCCGCTCCAATAAAATCAAGCACTTAGCTTCAAAAAATCGCCTGCTGTGTTACCGCAAAAATCGGCGATTTCCGCAAAAATCATTTTGTAGAGCGCACAATGCGTCCCCGGCGCAGGTAGTGTTGCTGCGTCGTTCGCACGCTCACGTGCCCCAAGAGTTCGCTAGCCGCTTGTTCCCCACGTTCATCACTGGTGTCGTCCGCTGCCTTTGCCCGCAGGTCATAAAACCAGAACGATTGAGTCTCCTCAGCAAGTTCCGGATGGGCTGCTGCCGCTGCCTTTCTTGCGTTGACGAATTGATTGCGCAATGCAGGAGCTGTCAGGCGTCTGCCGTGCATGTTCACCAGCAAGGCCGAGGTGACGATCTTGTGGCCCTGTTTGCGTGCACGAATGCGCTCAATCAATTCGGCGAGCTTGCCATCGATGATGATGCGCAATGCCTGCTTGGTTTTGAGTTGGGTGGCCCCGCACACGCTTGCGCATGTGCGGCGGCAAATTCAAGTTTCTGCTCGGTCTGCGTCCCATGGCATTGGAAGCTGCTTTGCTTTGATAAGACTCATCAACTAGTACCCGCCTTCTTTCTGATGGCGTATCGCAATGATGGTGATTGCGCCCGCTTCATAGCGGTATAGTGCGACATAACCGTCGTCCCCAAAATCAATTGGCAATTCGCGGTGGTGTGCGCCCATATTCGGAGCTGGTCTGCCGATCAGCGGGTGTTGGCCGAGTCGCTGAATAGCTTTGACAATCGTGTGGCCGGCGCGGTTCGCGGCAGTCGGACTTTTCATCCGCAGAAATTCGCGCAGACGTCGAAGGTCGCGCAGTGCGGATGGCGTATATTTTATTTGTGGCATTCCGGCGGGGGTAGTTCATCGTCGGTGCCCCAGGATTCTAGCCAGGCCGCCACCTCGTCGGCGCCCACGTGCATACCGGTGTCCTGATACTCTTTCCATGAGTTGAGCGCATCTTGCCGCAATGCTTCGCGCTTTTCTTCCCGTTCCAGGTATTGGTGAATCGCTTCTTTCATCATCCAGTGTGGCGTGCGTTGGCGTGCCTCGGCCAGGCGTTTGACCCGGTCGCGTGTCTCCTGATCGATCTTGACTGCGACGGGGCGAACGGTCTTGGTTGGCATGGCGGTTCCCTTCCGGTAGCGAGTGGTATGTCTAGGTATTACCTTAGCATACTCTGCTTCCGAGAATTGAATCTCTAGCTGCTGGGAAGTTGCCGGTTGGCGCTTCATGATTGCCGCCGTGTTGGGAGTTCAGGCGGTGTCCAGCTCGGCTTCGGGTCGGCTACTTCGGTCCGGCCTTCGATGGCCACACGGGTGACGACCGGATGGCCGCAAGCCTTGACGAAAAATGGGATGCCCATTTTCCGCAGCGCATGGAATTGTCGGCCTTTGTTTTTACGGCCGGTCAATGCAGCGACTTCTTCGCGATCCAGGAACATGGGGCTCATGAGGTGCTCGAATTAATAGCACGGGGGTTTGCTCATTGTGCGGGAGGCGGAACGCGGCGATTGATTTTATGTCAATGGATTGTATTTTTGCGCGAAGGTGTGTGCGATGGCTTGTGGCTGCTGTGCATGGGAAAGTGGGAAAGTGTCTCGTAGTGTCAGCCCTGACAAATGGACATTTAATTTAGGTTTGTTCGAGGGTGTCCGAATGTCAGGGCTGACACCAAACTCCAAGGCGGCAATGTCTACGCCTTCATCGAGGCCACTGGGAAGTGGTGCTCAAGGCAAAGCCCCTCGTCTACAAGGCGAGCACCTAGCGACACGTCGATCAGGTGCAATTCGCGCGCTTAGCAATTGAGAACGACTGCTTTCCCAATAATATTGCCCGCTATATCTATTTGCCCCATACTTCCCACTCATCGAGCCAACCGAATGCCAAAATGAACAAGCAAGTGCTTTCAATCATGCAATGGCGATGCTTGTTGATCGTGCTCGGCATGCTAGTGCTCAGCTTGGACATTTGGGCTTCGTCGCACTGGGAACGTTCCGCGATCGCCCTCCGTGTGGGCACGCTCGGCATTTCCCTCGGCACGCCAGATCGAAGTAGCTTTCGGCAAATAATGAAGATCGCCGACGGCTCGCCGCTGTTGGCCTTGTCAGCAGCGCCCGGCGACGCAATCAAGTTTGACCAGCCCGAGGACGCCCTGCGCGTCTTGAGCACCGACGAGCCAGTCGGTTTGACTTTGCAAACCGCCTTTCAGTCCCGGCATGAGCTGGTCAAACCCATACCCGATCCATTGATCGTGAACCAGCCAATTCTTGCGAAATTCGGTGCACTTGTCACTTGGGCGCAAGTTTTCATTACCTTGCTTCTGGCCATGCTCATCGGATGGAGCCGAGCCGACAGTACGGCGATGCGCGTGTTCGCGCTCGTCCTGTTGAACAACAGTCCATTCAGCCTCTGGAATATTTTGCCCAGCGGCCCTCTGCCAAATTTACTGGTCGACTTTCGACTCGTGAACCTGTGGGTCGTCTACGTCGGCTTTGCCTATTTTTCCATGATTTATCCGGAAGAACTCGGCCACCAATGGGGCAAATGGACGCGGCGCACATTGCTTGGCCTTGCCGTGATGTTCGGACTGGTCGCTACGGCCCGGACTGCGGCATTTTTTGACGCTCTGCCATGGGCTTTGCAGTCCCGCCTCGACCTCGAATTCCTGAAACAATCGGTTGCCATTGTCAGCGTGGTGCTTTCCCTGGGGATGCTTTGGCATGCTTGGCGCTTGAGCGCTGGGACAGCGCGCCAGAAGTTGGCCTGGGCCGGTGTTTGCACGGGAATGATCTACATGGGATACCTGCTGTTCAACGTCAATCTCGGCCTGGGTGAGCCAATCCCCATCATGATCTTTGAATCGGGCCAGTACCTGACCATACTGGTCGCTTATTGTGCGCTGACCTACGCCATGTTGCGCCATCGTCTTTTCGATTTCGGTTTTGTCGTCAACCGTGTGCTGGTCGTGACGATCGTAAGCGGCTTTCTGCTGGTCATTTTCGGCGTCACCGAGTGGGGCGTAGACAAACTCCTGCACTTCGAGGGGCGCGAGAAAAATATCATCTTCGACGCCATCGTCGCCCTCGGAATTATTCTTTGTTTTCATCGCATCCAGCACTGGATCAGTCATCAGGTAGATCATTTGTTTTTCCATCACTGGTATGCGGCGGCAGAGAAGCTTCGGCAGTTTGTGGACAAGGCGCCGTTGATCACGGATGCCACGGTCTTGCAGTCAAAATTCATCCGCGCGAGCGAAGAGTTTTCAGGTGCTGACGGGATGGCGTTCTACGCGCGCGGCGCCAATGCGCAATTTGTATTACAACAATCGACGCTACCCGGCGCGCCGCCGACGATCGATGAGAACCATGAGTTTGCAATCGATCTAGCGCACACGCGTTGCGCGGTGGAGTTGGATCAAGGTCGGCATGCCTTGTCCGGCGCTTGGGGTTTCCCGATCATGGGGCGTGGGCAATTGCAGGGCCTGTTCCTCGCGCAAGCACGAATGAGCGGGCAGCACTATCGTCCCGATCAGATCACCTTGTTAAGCACCGCAGTGCACCAAATCGGGCTCGATTTGGAGAGCCTGCGTTCGAAAGAGTTTGAATTCCAGGTTGAGGCGCTGGCGCACCAGGCAGTCGAACTTAAACAGCAGCTCAAGCATGCGGAACAACTCGCAGTAGTCCAGGAAAGGGAAGCCAGGGCCTTGCGCCAGCTGGTGGAGAGCGCGGCTTGAGGCGTCCTGCGCAGCCTCGGAATGACGTCTAGAGTGCTGTCCGCGACCGGCAGTAAAGGGGCGAAAACGGTCAAATTGAGTGCGAGAAATGTTGGCCAGTGCTGCAGTAACATGGCGAGGAAAATTGAACCTACGAAATTGCCGCGTCGAAAAAATTTCTGAATTGTGGGCCAGTTTTTATCTGCTTGAAAATGCCTGGTGAGCCCCTTCACCCGCTCCACGTTTTATTTAGGTACGGGCACTGCAGGCATGGGCGCCTGTCCCGGATAGACGTAAAAGATCGCTGGCGGCGCTGACCCTGTTGCTTTCGGCGTAGCATTGTTTAGCACAAAGGTCATGATCGTCACGGCGGCGACGCTGAGCGTGATCGCCAGCCCGACCATCCATTTGATCACGCCATTGATGGCATATGCCAAGTCATCCTTGCTTGCCGTTTGATCGAGCCTGACTTCGATACGCGACAAGCGCGTATCTATCCCACGGAATTCCTGCCGCGCTTCCACGGCGAAGTCCTCGAGCTTCTGCAGGTGGCCGTCTATCGTGCGAAACTCCTGGCGGGCATCGCGCGCGAATTCTTCCAGGTTTTGCAGTCGTTCATCCATGGGCCCATCGTAGCCACCGCCATCCCCACCGTCAAATGCCTGGCGGCTATGGTGTTCAACTTCCGTTGCGGGCTCGTCTGATGTCAATGGCCGCAGTCCTGGTTTGGGTCGGTTCATTTCCGGCATCCTCGCGCAATGATGTCGTCCAGTGTGCCTCGCCCGCCGGCGTCGGCCTTGATCCAGCTCTGGCAGACGGGCGATAAGCTATAATGGCGGCCCCGGCTGCTGTGGCGGCAGGTCCTTTTTTTCCTTCGCATTCCCTGAACTCATGTCTTCTGATACGCCCGACACCGGCCCGGCCCGGCCTATGCTGTACGACCCGTCCGAACACCGCATTCGCAGCTTCGTCACGCGCGCTGGCCGCCTGTCGGTCGCGCAGGCGCGTGCGCTCGAGGAGCTGGGCCCGAAGTTCATGATCGAGTACGCCAAGGCGCCGCTGGACACGGAACAGGCGTTCGGCCGCAAGGCGCCGGTGATCCTGGAGATCGGCTTCGGCATGGGCGACACCACCGCCCACATCGCGCGCGGCATGCCGGAGAAGGATTTCATCGGCGTCGAAGTGCACACGCCCGGCGTGGGCAGCCTGCTCAAGCAGATCGGCGAGCAGGGCTTGACCAACTTGCGCCTGATCCAGCACGATGCCGTGGAAGTGCTTAACCAGATGATCCCGGCCGGCTCGCTGGCCGGCATCCATGTGTACTTCCCCGACCCTTGGCACAAGGCGCGCCACAACAAGCGCCGCCTGATCCAGCCGCCCTTCGTCAAGCTGCTGGCCGAGCGCCTGGCGCCGGGTGGCTACCTGCACTGCGCCACCGACTGGGAAGACTACGCCGTACAGATGCTGGAAGTGCTGGGCGCCGAACCGGCCCTGCAGAACACTGCCGACGGCTATGCGCCGCAACCGGCCTACCGTCCGCTGACGAAGTTTGAAAACCGCGGCCTGAAGCTCGGACACGGTGTGTGGGACCTGGTCTTTACGAAGAAGTAAACGGTGTCTTTTGGTGGGCACTTGTGCCCACCCTACGAGGAGGAATGCAATGATGCGCGCTGCACTTGCTTGGTTCTTTCTGCTGGCGGCCTTGCCAGCACGGTCGGACGATATTCATCGTACCGGCATCCCCAATTCCACCTTCCCGATTTCGCTCGCGGTGAGCGTGCCGGCCAATACGCGCCTGGTCTACTTTGCCGGCACCCTGGCCGACGTGGCCAATCCCAATGCGCCCAAGGGCTCGATCGAATCGTATGGCGACACGGCCACCCAGACCACGTCGGTGCTGAAGAAAATCGAGAAGCTGCTGGCCGCCGAAGGGCTGGCGCTGGGCGACGTGGTCAAGGTCAATGTGTTCCTGGCGGGCGACCCCAAGCTCGATGGCAAGATGGACTTCGCGGGCCTGAACGCTTCCTACGGACAGTTCTTCGGCAGCGCGGCCCAGCCCAACAAACCTGTACGGACAGCTGTCCAGGTCGCGGCCCTGCCGATGCCGGGCGGCCTGGTTGAAATCGAAGTGACGGCGGCCAAAACCAAGCCTTAATGCACGACCCGGGGCCGGCCCTGGCGTTTGTTGTCGGCCTTGATGGTGGCGCGTACGGCCTGCACTTGCGCGGGCTCGATGGCGCCAGCCTGGTTGCCCCAGGCTTGGCGCACGTAGCTGAGCACCTGCGCCAGGCTGTCGTCGTCCAGCGCACGCGCAAACGCGGGCATGCCACCACGGCCTTTGAGCACGGTCGCGATGACGGGCGTCGCCTCGCCCTGGACGAAGGCATTGCCCTTCAGCGCGGGGAAAGCACCGGCCACGCCGGCGCCGTCAAGCTGGTGGCAGGCGGCGCAGTTGCGGGCGAATTGTGCCGCGCCTTCCGGCGCCTGGGCACTGGCCTGCGCGGCCACCAGTAACAGCAACAGGGCCTTCATGCGCCCAGCCGCTGGTGGATGCGCTCGATCTGCTGCCACGACGATTCGATCGCGCCGGCCTGCCAGCCCGGCAGGTAGCTCATATGTTCACCCGCCAGCAGCACCCGGCCTTCGCCCTCGAACAGGCGCGGATAGGCGTCCAGGCGTGCTTCGTCGGTCCAGTCGGCCCATGCGCCCATGTTGTACTTCATGCGGTGCCAGGCCACCGAGAACGAGGTTTCGAAATGCTTGCGGTACTGGCCCGGGAAGATCTTTTCGCCCGCCGCCAGCGCCACCTCGGTGCGCCCTTTCAGATTCAGCGCGCTGATTTCGGCCGCGTCCGGGCCAAAGTTATAGAAGCCGAGCAGTGTGCCCTTCTTCCCCTGCCAGTTCGAGGACGGCAGCGAAATCAGGTTGATGCCGGGGATATCGGTGAACACGTGGCCGCCGTAGATGCCGTCGTCCTCTTCCCAGAAACGCCGCCCCATCTGCAAGCCGATCTTGCACACGGCGGCGTAGGTGGCCGTCTCCAGCGCTTCCTTGAACGGGGCCGAGAAGTTGTGTTCCACATGGCGCAGCACCGACAGAGGGATCGTGCACAGGCAAAAGTCCGCCGTCACCGTGCTGGCCGTGCCGCTGCGCACATCCTTGACTACCACTTCCACCTTGTCGGCCAGGTTGCGCAGGCTCGCCACTTCGGACTGATAACGGATCATGTGGCCGACGCGCTTTTCGAACGCCTGCGCAATCTGGTCCATGCCGCCGGCCGGCTGCAGCATCGTCGCCTGCTGCCAGAATTCGCTCACCGAGCGGTACACCAGGCCGAGCTTCGATTGCAGCAGGTCGCCAAAAGCCAGCGGGTCGGACGGCACGCCCGGCCCGGGCTTGATGCCGGCGCCCGGGTTGACCTTGTAGCCGCGCCCGTCGGTGCCGCGGTAGGACAGGTCCTTGTTCGACAAATAGCCTTCGTTGACCAGGTATTCAAGTAGCAGGGCCTTGTCGGCCGGTGTGACTTGCTGGTCCATGATGCCGCGCTGGAGCGACTTGGCCAGCAGCTCGTCGACATAGCCGCGCATGTCGGCCTTGACCTCGAACTGGCGCAAACGCCTGGCGCGCAGCGCTCCCTTGGCCTGTTCGCTGTAAATGTAGGCGGCGTCGTTGTCGTTGTTGAACAGTTCGAGCGGCACCCCGAAAGCACTGGTGTAATGCAAGGTGGAGCGGTGGTTGAAGGGGATGCGCCAGGGGCCGATATTGAGGTACTGGCCGCTGTCGAAGGTGCAGGCCTGGCGCTCGCCGCCCAGTTCCTCGATGACCTTGCCGGCGCGCGCCGTCTGGCAGCGCCCGCCCGCGAAGGCGCGCGCTTCGAGCACGGTGCAGGTGTAGCCAAGGCGCGACAGTTCGTAGGCCGCCGTCATGCCGGCCAGGCCGGCGCCGAGGATCACAACGCGCTTGCCCTTGCCGCTGCCTTGCAGTACCGGCGGGCTGGTGGCGCTCGAGCCGATATCCATGCCCCAGGCCTTCATGCTGGCCAACAGGAAGCCGCTGCCGCCCACGGCGACGGCCCGCGACAGGAATGCGCGGCGCGTTTCGTTCAACTGCTGGTAAGGCATGGCGACCCTCCTCAAGTGAGCAGGGCCAGTGTACTCCTGGGCGCGGAATCAGGCCATGTCGGCGATGATGGCGATGATGTCGTCGCCATAGGAGGCCAGTTTCTTCTCCCCCACGCCGGAGACGCCGCGCAAGTCGCCCAGCGAGGCCGGGCGCGCCTTGGCGATGCCGCGCAGGGTGGCGTCGGAGAAGATGATCCAGGCCGCAACATTGTGCGAGCGCGCCATGCCTAGGCGCCAGGTGCGCAGGCGGTCGAAGATGGCTTGCTCGGTGGTCGACAGGTCGCTCTCGACAAAGCCCTTGGCGGGGCTGCTGGCGCGCTTGGCCTTGAGCGGCTTGACGTACTGGCGCAACTGCACCCGCTGGCCGCCCTTGAGCACGGGGCGCGCGGCGTCGGTGAGCTTGAGGGAGCTGTAGGCTTCGTGGTCCACCGTCACCAGGCCGAGGGCGATGACCTGGCGCAGGATGGCGCGCCATTCCAGTTCGGCGCGTTCGGCGCCGATCCCAAATACCGACAGCGAATTGTGGTGCCACTGTGCGATGCGTTCGGTGGCGTTGCCGCGCAAGACGTCGATGACGTGGCCGGCGGCGAAGCGCTGGTCGACCCGGTAGATTGCCGACAGCAGTTTTTGCACCGGCACCGTGCCGTCGAAGGACACGGGCGGAATCAGGCAGGTGTCGCAATTGCCGCAAGGGCCGGACTTCTCGCCAAAATATTCGAGCAGGCGCATGCGCCGGCAATGCAGGGTTTCGCACAGGCCCAGCATGGCGTCGAGCTTCATCGACAGCACGCGCTTGAAGGTGTCTTCGGCCTCGGATTCGTCGATCATGCGGCGCTGGAGCACCACGTCCTGCAAGCCATAGGCCATCCAGGCCGAAGCGGCCTGGCCATCGCGGCCGGCGCGCCCGGTCTCCTGGTAGTAGCCCTCGATACTTTTCGGCAGGTCGAGGTGGGCCACGAAGCGCACGTCCGGCTTGTCGATGCCCATGCCGAAGGCGATGGTGGCCACCATGACGATGCTGTCCTCGCGCAGGAAGCGCGACTGGTTGGCGCTGCGCTTGGCGTGGTCCATGCCGGCATGGTAGGGCAGGGCGCGGATGCCATGCTCGTTGAGGAATTCTGCCGTCTCCTCGACCTTCTTGCGCGAGAGGCAGTAGACGATGCCGGCATCGTTGCCGTGTTCGGCCGTGATGAAGTCGATCAGCTGCTTGCGGCCATTGGCCTTCTCGACGATCTGGTAGCGGATATTCGGCCGGTCGAAGGACGAGACGAACTGGCGCGCGTCGCCCAGTTGCAGGCGCAGGGCGATTTCGGTGCGGGTCTGCTGGTCGGCCGTGGCGGTGAGGGCGATACGCGGCACGTGCGGGAAGCGCTCATGCAAGATCGACAGCTTGATGTACTCGGGCCGGAAGTCGTGGCCCCACTGCGAGACGCAGTGCGCCTCGTCGATGGCGAACAGCGCGATATTCGACGCTTCAAACAGTTCCAGGCAGCGCGGCGTCATCAGCCGTTCCGGCGCCACGTAGACGAGGTCGATTTCGCCCATGCGCACCTGGCGTTCGATGCGCATCGACTCTTCAAACGTCTGCGTCGAATTGAGGAAGGCCGCGCGCACGCCCACTTCGGCCAGCGCGTCGACCTGGTCCTGCATCAGCGCGATCAGCGGCGACACCACCACGCCCACGCCATCGCGCAGCAGTGCGGGAATCTGGTAGCACAGCGACTTGCCCCCACCGGTGGGCATCAGGACCAGGGCGTCGCCACCGCTGCCCACGTGCTCGACGATGTCGGCCTGCTGCCCGCGAAACACCGGGTAGCCGAATACCGTCTGCAGGACGTGGAGGGCGCGCGCGCCGATGGTCTCGCTCATGATCTTAATCGGCCCAGACCACCAGGCCGTAGTAACCGGTGCACAGCACCATCAGGCCGAAGCCGATGCGGTACCAGGCGAAGGCGGAGAAGTCGTGGGTGCTGATGTAGCGCAGCAGCCAGCGCACGCACAGGAAGGCCGAGGCGAAGGCGAACACGGTGCCGACGGTAAACAGCGGCAGGTCGGCGGCCGACAGCAGGGCGCGTTCCTTGTACAGCGAATAGACGGTGGCGCCGAGCAGGGTCGGGATGGCGAGGAAGAAGGAGAATTCCGTGGCCACCTTGCGCGACAGGCCAAACAGCATGCTGCCGATGATGGTCGCGCCCGAACGGCTGGTGCCGGGGATCAGCGCAAAGGCCTGGGCGATGCCGATCTTGATGGCGTCGGCCGGCGTGATGTCGTCCATCGAGTTCACGCGCACGGTGACCGGGTTGGCCTTGGCGCGCCGTTCGACGGCCAGGATGATGATGCCGCCGACGATGAAGGCCAGCGCCACCGGCACCGGCGCGAACAGCACCGCCTTGATCTTCTTGGAAAACAGCACGCCGAGCACGGCGGCCGGCAGGAAGGCGATCGTCACATTGATGGCCAGGCGGCGCGCCTTGGGATCGCTGCCCAAGCCGGTGATCACGCTGGCGATGCGGGCACGGTATTCCCAGCACACGGCAAAGATGGCGCCGGCCTGGATGACGATCTCGAAGACCTTCATTTTCTCTTCCATGCCCTGGAAATTGAGCAGGCGTTCGGCCAGGATCAGGTGGCCGGTCGAGGAAATCGGCAGGAACTCGGTGAAGCCTTCTACCAGGCCCATGATGACTGCTTTTAGCGCAAGAATGATATCCATGTGGGTCGCGTCGGAATGTCGTTTTAGTGGTTATTTGAAATATGCGCGCCGAATCCCTGCCAGCGCGGGGTCGAAGCTTACCACGAGCGCCTGCCGCTCCCCCTGCTGGCGCGCAAGCGGCGATCAAAATCGATGAATATTCACCAATTATCACTTGATGCCGTTCATACACGTTGATAGTATGTTGACAAGGGCTTCGCGCCCTCCCGTCCCCGCCGCCCCATCCTCGCGGTACTGGTATTGCAATGTCCTGCCACATCGCAGGAAGCAAGCCTCACACCAAGAACACATCGAGGAGCGGAATCATGAATATCGGAAATTGGCGCATCAGCGCCCGCCTGGGTGCGGCCTTTGCCGCGGTCTTGTTCATGCTGCTCGCCGCCGTCGGCCTGGGCATCTACCATTTGGCCAGTCTCAATCACGGCACCAGCAGCCTGGTCAAGGTCGACTGGGTCAAGGCCAGCCTGGTCAATGAAGCGCTCGACAACACGCGCGGCAGCATCGCCCGCGTGTTCCAGGCCGTCTCCCCGGGCGGCGACGTCGCCAAGGCCAAGGAGCGCCTGCACGCCAATATGGGCAAGGTCGACGCGGCGCTGGCCAAGCTCGATCCGCTGCTGGCGCTGCCGCCCGCGCGCGAACTGCTGGCCAAGATCAAGGAATCGCGCGCCCGCTACGGCGCCCACTACGACAAGGTGCTGCAGCTGCAGGATGGCGGCGACAATGCCGCCGCCAGCACACTGGCCTTTGGCGCCGCCTATGCGGAGATGCATACGCTGGCCTCCCTGCTGCGTGAACTGGTCGATATGCAGGCCAAGGCTTTTGAGGAAGAAGGTGCCGCCAGCGCCCGGGTGTTCGAATCGGCGCGCCTGCAAATGCTGGCACTGGCGGCCATTGCGATCGCGCTTGGCGCGGCGCTGTCGGTGTGGATCACGCGTTCGGTCACGGTGCCGGTCCATGAAGCCGTGGCCATCGCGCGCCGTGTCGCGGCGGGCGACCTGGCCAGCCAGATCGATGTGCATGGCGCGGACGAGACCGGCCAACTGCTGGCCGCCCTCAAGGACATGAACGACGCCCTGGTCAAGATCGTCGGCGAAGTGCGCAGCGGGGCCGACATGATCACGACGGCCTCGGCCGAAATCGCCAGCGGCAATATGGACCTGTCCGGGCGCACCGAGTCGCAAGCCAGTTCGCTCGAAGAGACCTCGTCGTCGATGGAAGAACTCACCAGCACCGTGCGCCAGAACGCCGACTACGCGCGCGAAGCGAACACCCTGGCCCAGTCGGCATCGACCGTAGCCCAGCAGGGCGGGGCAGTCGTGGCCCAGGTGGTGCAGACGATGGGCGCGATCAACGATTCGGCGCGCAAGATTGTCGACATCATCGAAGTCATTGACGGCATCGCCTTCCAGACCAACATCCTGGCCCTGAATGCCGCGGTGGAGGCGGCGCGTGCCGGCGAACAGGGGCGCGGTTTCGCCGTCGTGGCCACCGAAGTGCGCACCCTGGCCCAGCGCTCGGCCGCCGCCGCGCGCGAAATCAAGGACCTGATCGGCAATTCCGTGACCCAGGTCGACGCCGGCAGCCGCCTGGTCGACCAGGCCGGCACCACCATGCAGGAAGTGGTGGCCAGCATCGGACGCGTCACCTCCATCATGAGCGAGATCACCACGGCCAGCGCCGAACAGGCCCAGGGCATCGAGCAAGTCAACCAGGCCATCATCGAGATGGACGACGTGACGCAGCAAAATGCCGCCCTGGTCGAACAGGCCGCCGCTGCGGCCGGGTCACTGCAGGACCAGGCGACCCAGTTGCAGCGCGTCGTCGGCGTGTTCCAGCTGGGCGAGGTGCAGGCGCCGCGCAAGCGCGCAAACGTGGTGCAGCTCAAGGCGGCGCGGCCGCCAGCGGCGATTGTGCGCCCCGTGCCAGCCAAGGCCGAAGAGTGGGAAGCATTCTAGCAGGGCGGGCACGTGTGCCCGCGCGGATCACGTCGCCCCAGGCGACGTCGCCGCTTCCAAAGCGCCAAGCCAGACAATGGCCGCTTCAGGCGAATCGCCGCACATCTCGGCCGAAGCCTGCAGGCCGGAGCAGCAAGCCGGGCGCCCGGGCTGGCCAAAGATGGCGCACAGGTTCTCCGCCGTGAGCTGGATGCAGCGCACGCCGGCCGGCTTACCATTTGGCATGCCGGGAATCGGGGAGGAAATGGAAGGGGCGATGCAGCAAGCGCCGCAGCCGCGCCGGCATTCCATGGCTGGGGCGGGGGAAGTCATGGCCGCAAGTATACACGTAGCGCTGTTATTGCCTTTATGTTAATCTTGCCGTCCGCGTATTAGCTCGACGGAGATTCACATGCAGTTCCTGCCCCGCCTGTGGCTTGGCACCCTTTGCCTGTTGCACGTTTCAGCCAGCGCTCATGACGCGGTCGATGTGCAGATTCGCCTGGCCGGCCCCGGCATGCTGGAAGTGGCCTACACCCTGCCAGCCGCCTGCCAGTCGCTGCCTTTTTCCAAGGACGGCAAGGACGGCGCCGCAATCCGCGCACCCTGGCAAGCGATCGACGGCTGCGGCGTGGCCGGCGGCGACACGCTTACACGCAGCAAGGCTTGCCCGGTGCTGCGCTTCCGCGTGCCGGCCACGGTCAACAAGGTGAGCGGCTATCCGGCGGCCTTCCCGGTCGGCGAGGGCATCTACGTCCACACCTCCAATTACGCGCTGGGCGAAGCCTGCGGCAAAGTTCACTACCGCTTCAGCGCGCCGGGCATCGCGCTGGCCGGCCACACGGCCGAAGGTGAAGCGGGCGGTGCCAGCGACGACGCCTCGGCCCTGCTGCTGCCCGCGCCCATGGCCCGCGCCGACGGCGCGCTGGCCTACTTCGATCCGCGCCTCTCGCCCGCCGCCCGCGCCCAGGTGCGCAGCGTGGCCGACGGCACCGTGCGCTACCTGAAGGCCGCGCTGCCCGACGCCGTGTTCGTCCCGCCCATCATCGCTGCGGCGCTGGCGAGCGAACCGGGCGGCCCGAATATCGGCGGCGACGCCGGTGACGTGCTGCGCCTGGCCCTGTACAACTGGCCGGCCCAGCCCGGCCGCGTTGAACAGGCCAAGCTGACGCTGCTGGTGGCGCACGAATTCAGCCACCGTTTCCAGCTGCGCGACGCCGTCGATGGCTATCCCGACGCGCGCCTGATCCATGAAGGCGGCGGCGAATTCCTGCGCTGGCTGGTCTCGGTCGAGCAGGGCTGGATGAGCCGCGCCGAAGCGGCCGAGGACCTCGACAACGCCCTGTCCGAGTGCCTGCTGTACACCGAAGGAAAAAGCTGGCGTGAACTCACAGCGCGCCAGGTCGGCGGCAACCGTCTAGAATACCTGTGCGGCTTGCCCGCCTACGTCTACGGCCTTGCCGCGCGCCAGGGCGAGGGCACGGCATTCAAACGCATCAACGACTTCTACGCCCAGCTTCGCCAGGGCAAGCAGCCACCGTTCGCGCAGGCGCTCGAATGCGGCAGTACGGCGCAATGCCAGCCGCGCTGGCTGCCACGCCTGCTCGACCAGGGAACGCTGGAGCAGCAATGGGACGCCGTGCTCGCTACGAGCGGCCTGGCTGCGCCGCGCGCGCCGACGACGGCGCAGAACAACGCGATGGTCCTGCGCGCCATCGTGAAACTGATGCGCGACGACTGCGCCGGCGCCAGCGGTACCACGGCGACACCGGACAGCATCCTGCTCGATGGCATGAAGGCTTGCAAGAGCTTCGTGCGCGGCGCCGACCTCGTGCGTATCGAAGGCCATCCCGTCTTTGGCGACAGCGGCACGTTGGCGGCCATGGCGGCGGCCTGCACCGGGCGCCAGCGCGTGGCCCTGGCGCTGCGCGACGGCGCCATGCTTGACGCCCCGTGCGCCGAACCCTACCGCGCCCATGCCAGCTTCTACCACGCCGACATCGACAAGCTGCTGGCCAGCCTGCTGCGCCGCTAGCGCTGCAGCACGTAAGTGCCTGGCGCGGGCCCCAGCCCGGCGCCGGGCTTGCGCGGCGCGACCATGCCGCTCGAATGCGCGGCGAGCCAGTCGGCCCAGGGCAGCCACCACGAACCATCGTGCGGTGCATTGGCCAGATACCATTCGTCGGGATCGCGCTGGCCCTGGCCGGCGCCGTGGCGGGCCATGCGGTAGTGGGCGTGTGCATAGTCGGGGTCGCTGACGATGCCGGCATTGTGGCCGCCGCTCGTGAGCACGAAATCGACCTCTCCGTTGACGATGGCATTGACCTTGTACACCGAGCGCCACGGCGAAATATGGTCGCGTTCGGTGCCGACGACGAACAAGGGCACACGGATATCGCCCAGCGCAATCGCTTTGCCATCGACCTGGTAGCGCCCTTCGTATACATCATTACGCAGGAAGAACTGGCGCAGGTAGGCGCTGTGCATGCGGTAGGGCAGGCGCGTGGCGTCGGCGTTCCACGCGGCCATGTCGGTCATCGGCGTGCGCTCGCCCATCAGGTACTGGCGCACCATGCTCGACCAGACCAGGTCGTTCGAGCGCAGCAGCTGGAAGGCGCCGGCCATCTGGCGGTTGTCGAGGAAGCCCTGGCGCCACATCAGGCCGTCGAGATAATCGAGCTGGCTGTCGTCGATGAACAGCATCAGTTCGCCCGCCTCGCGGAAATCGGTCTGCGCCGCCAGCAAGGTCAGCGAACCGAGGCGCGTGTCCTTGTTGCGCGCGAGCGCGGCGGCGGCGATCGACAGCAGCGTGCCGCCGAGGCAGTAGCCCACGCCGTGGACCTGCTTGCCTTGCACGCGTGCGCTCACTTCATCGAGCGCGGCCAGCGCGCCCTGCTGCAGGTAGTCGTCCATCCCGAGCGCGCTGTCGGTGGCATCGGGATTGCGCCAGGAGATGATGAAGACAGTGTGGCCGCGCGCGACCAGGAAACGCACCAGCGAATTGAGGGGCGAGAGGTCGAGGATGTAGTACTTCATGATCCAGGCCGGAACGATGAGCACCGGCTCGGCATGGACCTTGGGCGTTTGCGGCGTGTACTGGATCAGTTCAATCAGGTGGTTGCGGAACACCACGCTGCCGGGCGTGATGGCCACGTCATGGCCCGGCACATAGGCCTCGGTGCCGGCCGGCGGTTTGCCGGCCAGGCTGCGCGCGCTGTCTTCGAGCCAGTTGGCGGCGCCGCGCGCGAGGTTGGCGCCGCCGCTGCGAACGGTGGCCTGCAGCAGCTGCGGATTGGTGGCGATGAAGTTGACCGGCGCGAGCATGTCGAGCAACTGGCGCGCGGCGAACGACACCACGTGTTCGTGGTGCGGCGCGACGCCGCCGATGCCGGTGGTGGCGCGCTGCCACCATTGCTGGTTCAGGAGGAAGGCCTGGCACACCAGCTTGAAGGGCCATTGCTGCCAGGCCGGATCGCGAAAGCGCTTGTCGTCTTCGAGCGGTTCGATACAGGGCGCACCGTGCGGGTCGAACAGGCTGCGCAGCAGGCGCAGCTCCTTGCGCACTGCCTTGTCGGCCAGGGCTTGTTGTTTGCCTGGCGACATGGCCAGGTGCAGGGCCCAGTCGGCCCAGGCCAGCGCCAGGCTGGCCGGTGAAATGCCCAGCGTGGCCTTGGCCAGCGCCGCGTGGAACAGGCGGTCGAGCTGGGGCGGCGCTTCGACATCGCTTTCGCCGGGGATGCTGACGCTGGCGTCCATCGGCACGGCCCTAGTGCGCCAGCCAGAGCGGCAGTGCCATGTTGTTGAACAGGGTGCGGGTGGCGCCGCCGAGCAGGATCTCGCGGAAGCGCGAATGGCCGTAGCCGCCCGTCACCAGCATGTCCGACGACAGGTCGGCCGCCAGCGACAGCAGGGCGTTGCCGGTATCGAGTTCGGTGGCCAGGTTGTGCACGTCGACTTTCACCCCGTGGCGCGCCAGGTAGAGGCCGATGTCGGCGCCTGGCTGCTCGCCGTGCATGTCCGGTTCCTCGTAGGCGTTGATGATGACGACGTCGACCATGCTCGCCTTCTTCAGCAGGGGCAGGGCGCTGGCCAGCGCACGCGTCGCTTCGCGGCTGGCGTTCCAGGCCACCAGCGGACGATCGCCGAGATCGGCGAAGTGGCCCTTTGACGGCACCAGCAGCAGCGGGCGCGCGCTGTGCATCATCACGTAGGAAGGAAAATCAGGCAGTTCGCCCGGCACGACGTCGCTGCCATCGGTCTGCCCGATGACCACCAGGTCGGCATAGCGCGCCTGCAGGTTCATGCCGACCCCGGCCTCGTCGCGCACCAGGCGCCCTTCATAGGATTGCACGCCCAGCCGCGGCACGGTGGTGAGGAAATTGTCGATGGCCATTTCGGCGCGGCGCTGCATTTCCTCAAGCGGCGCGGCGAGCGGCAATTCCACGACGCCCATGCCGGCCCCGGCGTAAAAGTAGGGCGACAGGCCGCTGAACGCCGCGCCAACGAGATGGGCCTGTTCACGCAGCGCCAGCTGGGCGGCAAGCTGGACCCGTTCGGCACAACGGGTGGTGTGGTCGAGGTGAACCACGATGGTTTTGTAGGACATGACGCATCACTCCTTGGATGGAACACAGCAGGATGATTCCAGCCTAATCAAGCGCCAGGCACGCGTCCAGTGCTATACGCCGCGCCGGCGCACTACTTGTCAAAAGTTTGACTTGAATCAAAAGCGGCGCGCCCCTCCCTGGCCTAATATCAAAGCTGGTGCTGCGCGCCTGATGTCGTGGCTGCGCGGCCAGGGAGCGCGCCATGGAAAATACCGCCTTGCAAATCGACACCCTCACACCCGCCTTGCGCAACCAGGTACAGGACATCCTGCGCCAGGGGCAGGACCTGACCTTGGCCACCTTGCGCCCGGACGGCTATCCCCAGGCCACCACGCTCAGCTATGCCAGCGTGGGCCTGACCCTGTATGCCTGCGTCGGCATCGACAGCCAGAAAGCCCACAATATCCGCCAGGACAAGCGTGTGTCGCTCACCATCAATCTGCCGTATGCTGACTGGCAGCACATCAAGGGCTTGTCGATGGCGGCGCATGCCTGCATTGTCAGCGAGTCTGAAGAAATGCAGCGCGCGGCCAGCGCCTTGCAGCAGCGCTTTCCCCAGTTTGCCACCGCGATGCCGGGCGGCGAGCAACTACCCTGGGCCGGCACGGTCTTCATCAAGATCGTGCCCGAGGTTATTTCCGTGCTCGATTACACCCAGGGCTTTGGCCACACCGACCTCGCCCGTCTGCCCGGCCAAACGGCCACCGAAAGGAGTTGACATGAGCTACAAGACCATCCTGGTCCAGGTTGACGACAGTGCCGCGGCGCCTGCACGCATGGTGCTGGCGGCGCGCCTGGCGCTCGACTACGAAGCCCACCTGGTCGGCGCCGCCGCGACCGGCATCGCGCGCTACATCGCCGACACCGTCACGTTCGACGCGATGGCGCCGGACATTGCCCCGCTGATCGCGTCCCTGCGCCAGCGCGCCGACCTGGCGCTCGACCGTTTCGACCAGATCAGCGCCGCCGCCGGCCTGGGTACGCGCGAGCGTCGCCGCATCGACGACGAAGTGGACGAAGGCCTGCGCCTGCAGGCGCGCTATTGCGACCTGGCCGTCGTCGGCCAGGCTGATCCCGACGGTGCGGCCCCCGGCGAGTCGCCCCAGGAAGTTGTGCTCGGCAGTGGCTGCCCTGTGCTGGTGGTGCCTTACGGCGGCGCCCCGGCCGTGGCGCCCAAGCGGGTGTTGCTTGCCTGGAATGGCAGTGCGGGCGCCTTGCGGGCCGTGCATGGCGCGCTGCCGATGCTGCGCCGCGCTTCCCTGGTGCAAGTGCTGGTCATGGGCGACAGCGCCCATGGCGCCGAGCCGGGCGCCGACCTGGCCCTCTACCTGGCGCGCCACCACATCAAGGTGGAAGTGCTGCAAGAGCGCGAAGACAATAGCCCCGGCACCGTCATGCTGGAGCGGGCGCGCGAGCATGGCAGCGAGATGCTGGTGATGGGCTGCTACGGCCACAGCCGCCTGCGCGAAATGTTGCTCGGTGGCGCGACCCGCACCGTGCTCGCCACCATGCACTTGCCGGTCTTGATGGCCCATTAGCATGGTGGCGCCATGCGCCGTGGCGCCGTCCTAAAATAAAAGTGCATGTCCTCCGGAGGAATGCTGGTCCGCGCGCCACGTGCGCGCGGTGCTCATCACGATCAAGGAGACCATTATGGCGAACCAACTCACTCATTTCGACCCCTTCGGCGACTTGGCCCGGCTCGATCCTTTCCGCGGCATGGACGACCTGTTCCGCGACTTTTCCATCGCGCCGCGCCTGCGCCGCGACAGCCCCACCATCCGTCTCGATGTGGCCGAGACCGACAAGTTCTACAAGATCAAGGCCGAAATTCCCGGCGTGAAGAAGGAAGACATCAAGGTGTCGGTGGAGGGCAACCTCGTTGCCATCACGGCCGAGTGCAGGCGCGAAGAAGACGGCAAGGGCGAAGCGACCGTCCACAGCGAGCGCTTCTGGGGCCAGCTGTCGCGCCGCTTCACCTTGCCGCACGACGTGGACGATGCCAAGGCCGACGCCAAGTACAGTGATGGCGTGCTGGAACTGACCTTGCCGAAAAAGGCGGGCGGCAGCAGCCGGCAACTGACGATTCACTAATTGCCTGACCTGGGTCAAGGCCCGCCGGCGACAAGCACAAGGGCAGCGCCTATAGTGAAATGGGTGCTGTGCGCCCAGTCCAAACTACGGAGGAAAGCAGCATGTCTCGCTTAGCACTTGTGACCGGGAGCACCCGGGGCCTTGGCAAGGCCGTGTCGATTGCCCTGCAAGCGGCAGGCCATCGCGTCGCCGCCGTGTTCCATCACGACGGCGCGGCGGCGTCTGCCTTTTCCGCCGAGACGGGCATTCCCGTGTTCCAATGGGACGTGAGCGACTTCGATGCATGCCGCGTTGGCATCGCGCGGGTCGAACACGAACTGGGGCCGATCGACATCCTGGTCAACAACGCCGGCATCACGCGCGACGCAGTGCTGCACCGCATGGACCAGGAGCAATGGGATTGCGTGCTGCGCACCAACCTCGATTCGGCCTTCAATATGTGCCGCCAGGTCATTGAAGGCATGCGCGAGCGCGGCTATGGGCGCATCGTCAATATCAGCTCGGTCAACGGCGAAAAAGGCCAGGCCGGCCAGTAATGCCGTTCAGTTAAGACTGGACGGCATTTTTCATTTTGGGGTTGTAAACGT
>JAZJYP010000164.1:0-47853 GCA_040390345.1 Pseudomonadota bacterium
AAAACGGAAATTTGAAGAAAAACCTTGACCGGTCAATACATATCAGGGTGGGCACGAGTGCCCACGCGGAAGGACCTCGGCATCAACACTAGAAGTGGTAGTCAGCGCGCAGCATCGGCGTCTGCGCACGGTAACCGCGGCCAGCCGTGGTGGCCGCGGTATTGCCGAACTTGTTGTTCCAGTACTGGTATTCCAGGCCGATGCGGAAGACCTTTTTGCCGCCACTGAGGTCAAACATCAGCTGCATGTCGATATTCGTCTCCGGCCCGGTAGCCTTGCCCACTTCGCTCGCACCCTTGCTGGCGATGAAGTTGGCATACCCCTCGAAGGACCAGCCCCCGGCCACCGGCATGCCCCACGCGGCGTTGAGCATCGGATGCAGCTTGTAGGTATAGCGAGAATGGAGCAGGGAAATGGGCGGGAAGGCGCCACTGGGGGCATTGCTCTCATGGAGCAGCAAGAGGCTCGTGTTGAAAAAGCCCGGCACGTCCCACATCAAGGTGGGGCCGGCCACGAGCATGCGCTTGCGCGAGTTGTAGCCCACATCGTTCTTGGTATTCCAGTCGAAACCGAAGGTCGCGCCGACGGCGCGCACCGCGCCAAAGCGCATGTCATTGCCCGAAATCTTGCCGATATCGAGGGTGTGGCGATAGACGACATAGGCTTCCTGCGCGCCCGCGTGCGAGCCAAGCGAGGCCGGCTCCTTGCTATTGGACTGCAGGAAATCGAGATTGAAAAAATTGCTGCCGTATTGATAGCCGCTGGCATGGGTCAGCGCGACAATCGTCTTGCCGATGTGATCGGGATTGAACGGCTCACGAAAATCGTTCCCATGGCGGATACTCAGCGCCGTATCGCTCCAGTCGGCCGCCTGGGCCACCGGCAGGGCGCCGAGCAGCGCAATGCAAATCAAGCTCTTCATGTCGGCTCCACGCGCAAAGGAATGTGCCCAGCGTAGCGTAGCGCCCTGACCCCGTCCATTGCACTTTAGTACACAAAGCCCGCCCCTAGCCAGGCCCGCAGCCGGTCTGCTATAATTTCGCTCCTTGGCCTGGTAGCTCAGTTGGTAGAGCAGAGGATTGAAAATCCTTGTGTCGGTGGTTCGATTCCGCCCCGGGCCACCAAGAACAGTGTCAAACTCAACGCCAAGCCACGCAGCTTGGCGTTTTTGTTTGTGGCGCACAAAGTCAGCGTGACCGGCCTATTTCCGGTATCGTTGCGAAAGCAAGCAGTGTCCGACGACGGAGTCTTGAGCATGGAAGAAGCGCCGCGCATCATTATCATCGCGGGCCCGAACGGCGCCGGAAAGACCACGTTCGCACGTGAGTTTCTCCCGGGTGAAGCGGCCTGCCCAGTGTTCGTCAACGCCGACCTGATCGCAGCGGGGATCGCACCGGATACTTGCGCCTGATTAGGGAATGGCAAAATGCAGGCTATCGCGTCAAGCTCATTTTTCTGCAATTGGCTAGCGCCGACGAGGCGATTGCACGTGTAGCCCAAAGGGGCAAACAAGGCGGTCACGACATCCCCGAAGATGTGATACGACGCCGTTTCGCCGCCGGCATGAACAATTTCGAACGAATCTATGCGCCCGTCGTGGACGCCTGGGCCTTATATGACAATGCCGGGTCCGACCCGGTACTTATCGACTGGAGCGAACGACCATGAATAAGCAACCCATCGAACAAGCTTTCGATCGCGATCTGCGCCTGTCCCAGGTTGCAATGCAACGGGCCGCACAGCGGGCACGTGATTTGGCCAACGCCACCGGCACTACCATCGTCGTCAGCCACGATGGCGTTATCGAACACTTGAAACCGGGGACTCGGGACATTCAGACGCAAGAATAGGCACGATAATTGAAAATCCTTGTGTCGGTAGTTCGATTCCGCCCCGGGCCACCAAGGACAGTGTCAAACTCAACGCCAAGCCACGCAGCTTGGCGTTTTGCATTGATGGACTCCCAATTTCGCTGTCCGACGAGGAGAAGCTGTATCGCGTGGGTGGAAAATTGGCGACAAACCCAGCAAACGACTACTGAAGTCGCCCAATCCACCGTGATTGGCGTTTTTGTTTCCCGAACAGGATGGTCGTTTAATCGGCCCAAAAAATGTTGTCGCCAAGCGAACTCGCCGCGCGGTTTAACGTAGACTTACGTCGGCTCCCCCCTGCAGGACACGGTCCATCGCGCTCGTGGCCCGGGACTATTCCGCTCGGTACCTCGGGCGCGAATGTCCTCGGTGGCAAGTTCGCCTTCCCGGGAACGTACACCGTGCGGCCCGAGACCTTGCGTGGCGCCTTCATGGACTTGTCCAGCGAGCTGGGGCAGCAGGGTTTTCGCTGGATCTTCGTGATGCACAATCACGGCTTGCCCCTGCACAACCGGCCAGGGCCGACAACTGGGAGGGCTTCATTGGCTCGCCCCGCCTGGCCAGTGCCGCCTTCGGCGCGCAGGAGATGCGCCAGCGTGCGGCCAACTAAAACGCCGTGGCGCTCGCCATCCTGGACGGCAGCGACCCGCGTTCCATGCCTCGCTTGTCGGAAATGGCGATGAAGAACCCAGACGTTCGCCGCGTGGAAACCGCTACCCAGAACTACTATGACGATATCGCCCGCAGGCAGCAGGCCTGGCTGCAAGAGCACCCCAAGCGTTGGTGCATCGACCCAGGCGACATCAGGCGCTCAAGTCCCCGATTGCGGCGGCGCGCTGGCAATGGTGCCGACGGGCGCGGATTTGCTAGAATGTCAGCTTTCCACACCTGGCCACGCCCTCACCAAGTGAAGCTCGACTACGCCACACTTGAATCCTTGCGCGCCAATCATCCCGGCTGGCGCCTGCTCACCTCGCCCCACGCCCCCTTGCTGGCCAGCTTCCTGCAGCGCGTCTTCATTGCACCGAACGTCCGCACGATTGGCGCCGCCGACTTGGCCGAAGCCCTGGAAGATGAATTATTCGGCATGCGCGAGCGCCTCGGGGCGGAAGCTTTCCCTGGCCTGGGCATGGAATACCTGAACAAATGGGCGGCCCCGGACAAGGGCTGGCTACGCAAATTCTACCGCCAGGATTCTGACGAACCTCAGTTCGACCTGACTCCAGCGACCGAAAAAGCGATCGCCTGGCTGGTCTCGCTGGCCGAGCGTAGTTTCGTCGGCACCGAATCGCGCCTGCTCACCCTGTTCGACCTGCTACGCCAGATGACCGAAGGCAGCGACACCGATCCCGCGCGCCGCCTCGCCGAACTGCAGAAACGCCGCGCCGAGATCGATGCCGAGATCGCGCAAGTGCAAGGAGGCGAAATCTCGATCCTGAACGACACGGCGCTGAAAGACCGCTTCCAGCAATTCCAGCAACTGGCGCGCGAACTGCTGGCCGACTTTCGCGAAGTGGAGCACAATTTCCGCCAACTCGACCGCCGCGTGCGCGAGCGCATTGCGCTGTGGAATGGCGCCAAGGGGGACCTGCTCAAGGAAATCATGGGCGAGCGCGACGCCATTGCCGATTCCGACCAGGGCCGCAGTTTCCGTGCCTTTTGGGACTTCCTGCTTTCCAGCACGCGCCAGCAGGAACTGAGCGACTTGCTGTTGCGCGTAATGGCCTTGGCGCCAATTAGCGAACTCAAGCCTGACGTGCGCACCCGCCGTGTGCATTACGACTGGCTGGAAGCGGGCGAGCATACTCAGCGCACGGTGGCCCAACTGTCGCAGCAACTGCGTCGCTTCCTGGACGACCAGGCCTGGCTGGAGAACCGCCGCATCATGGATATCTTGCACGGCATCGAGTCCAAGTCCCTGGCCCTGCGCGCGGCAGCGCCGGCCGGCCAGCTCATGTGGATCGCCGACACCGCAGCTGACATCGACCTGCCGATGGAGCGCCCCTTGCATACGCCCTCCCTCAAACCGCACTTTTCCAGCCAGGCACTCGAGAGCGGCGCCTTGGACGTCGATGCTGCCGCCTTGTATGATCAAATCGTGATCGACAAGGTACAACTAAGCCGCAACGTGCGCCTGGCCCTGCAGCAGCAAGCCCAGGTCACGCTGCGCGAACTGGCCGAGCGCCAACCCTTGCAACATGGCTTGGCCGAACTGGTCGCCTATCTTCAGCTCGGCAGTGAGAACTTCCACACCGTGGTCGACGAAACTGCCACCGAATTGATCGCCTGGCGCAGCACCGACCATGATGGCAGCTTACGTTCGCGCCGCGCACGCATGCCGCGTGTAATCTTTGTGAGACCGAACAATGGATGAACAAATAGCGACCCCACCAGTACAGCCAGACGACTTGTCAGTCCTGGCGGTGGCCTTGCTGAAAGGCGTGCTGTACCGCGAAGCAGATGAGCGCTTGTGGTCCAGCCTGCTCAACCTGCAAGCGCGCGTGCGCGACTATGTGGCCGTGCTGAACCTGGAACTTGCGCTGGACGAGGCCGAAGGCTACGCTTTCCTGCGTTCGCGCACGAACGATGACGACGACGTGACCAGCAAGGCGCCGCGCCTGGTGGCGCGCCGCCCGCTAACGTTCCCCGTCAGCCTGCTGCTGGCGCTGCTGCGCAAGAAGCTTGCAGAGTTCGATGCCAGCGGCGGAACGCGCCTGGTGCTCGCGCGCGACGAGATCGTCCAGCTGGTGGCCGTTTTTCTCCCCACCGGCAGCAACGAAAGCCGTATCGTCGACCAGATCGAAACGCATATCAACAAAGTAGTGGACCTTGGCTTCCTGCGGGTGCTGAAAGCAAGCAGTGGCCCGCCCGCCTACGAAGTACGGCGTATCCTGAAGGCCTTCATCGATGCCCAATGGCTGGCCGAATTCGACAGCCGCCTGGAAAGCTACCGCCTGCAACTGGCGCCGCCCGATGAGGAGCCAGGCAATGTCTGATAGCGACACCCTGGATCTGGAATTCCTGTCTGACGACACGCTGTCCGGCTTTCGCCTGCAGCGCCTGGAAGTGTACAACTGGGGCACCTTCGACCAGCGCGTGTGGTCGCTCGATCTGGACGGAAAAAATGGCTTGCTGACCGGCGATATCGGCTCCGGCAAGTCGACCCTGGTCGATGCCGTGACCACGCTGCTGGTGCCGGCCAACCGGATCGCCTACAACAAGGCGGCCGGCGCGGACAGCAAGGAGCGTTCGCTGCGCTCGTATGTCCTGGGTCACTACAAGTCCGAACGCAATGAAGCGACCGGCGCCTCCAAGCCGGTCAGCCTGCGCGGGCCGAACAGCTACTCGGTCATCCTGGGCGTGTTCCACAACGCCGGCTACGAACAAACCGTCACGCTGGCGCAAGTATTTTGGTTGAAGGAGCTGCAAGGGCAGCCGGCGCGCATTTTTGTGTGCGCCGAGCGCGCACTGTCCATCGGGGCCGATTTCGCCGGTTTTGGCAGCGATATCGGCCAACTGCGCAAGAAACTGCGCGGCCTCGGCGCCGAAATCGAGGACAGCTTCCCCAAATACGGAGCCTGGTTCCGGCGCCGCTTCGGCATCGAGAACGAGCAGGCCATGGAGTTGTTCCACCAGACAGTGTCGATGAAGTCGGTCGGCAACCTGACCGACTTCGTGCGCAGCCATATGCTCGAACCCTTCGATGTGGGGCCGCGCATCGGCGCCCTCATCGCACACTTTGACGACTTGAACCGCGCCCACGAGGCGGTGCTGAAAGCCAAGCGCCAACTGGGCTTGCTCGAGCCGCTGGTCAGCGACTGCGACCGCCACGGCCAGGTGGTGGCCAAGGTCGACGGCTTGCGCCAGTGCCGGGAATTGCTGCGCCCCCACTTTGCCCAGGTCAAACTGGGCCTGCTGGAAAAGCGCCTGTCCCACCTGGACGAGGACCGCGAGCGGCTTGAAGCCCAGGTCAGGCGCGCCGAAGAGAAGCGCGACCGGCAAAAGATCGAAGTCGACGAGCTGAAACGGGCGGTGTCCGACCAAGGTGGCGATCGGCTCGATCGGCTCAAAGCCGAAGTGCTCCAAAAAGAGGGTGAGCGCCAGACGCGGCACGCGAAGGCACAGCGCTACGCCGCACTGGCGGCCGAAGCGGGTGAAACGGCCGCTGCCGACGAAACGCAATTCCTGGCCCAACGTGGCCGCTTTGCGACCCTGACGACGCAGGCGCGCGCACAAGAGGCCGACCAGGACAATCAACGCCAGGAACACGAGTATGCGTTCCGCCAGGCGCGCGAACAGCATGCGGCCGTCGCTGGCGACGTGGCCAGCCTCAAGGCTCGGCGCAGCAATATCGACGACCAGCAAGTGCGCATTCGCCACATGCTGTGTACTGAACTCGGCATTGCCGAGGAAGACATGCCGTTTGCCGGCGAGCTGATCCAGGTGCGGCCGGAAGCGGGCGATTGGGAAGGCGCTGCCGAACGGCTGCTGCGCGGTTTTGGCCTGTCGCTGCTGGTGCCGGACCAGCACTACCAGCGTGTGGCAGCCTGGGTCGACGCCACCCATTTGCGTGGCCGCCTGATCTATTTCCACGTCAAGGCTGTCCGCCAGGGCGCGCTGCCGGAACTGCACCGCGATTCGCTGGTGCGCAAATTGGCCATCAAACCCGATACACCGCACTTCGACTGGCTCGAGCGCGAGCTGGCGCACCGCTTCGACGTGGCATGCTGCGCCACGCAGGAACAGTTCCGGCGCGAACCGCGTGCCGTCACGCGCAACGGTCAGCTGAAAGATCCCGGGGGCCGCCACGAAAAAGATGACCGCCGCCGCATCGACGATCGCTCCACCTATGTGCTCGGCTGGTCGAATAGCGCCAAGATCGCGGCCCTTGAAATGAAGATGGCCGAGCTTGAGCGGCGCGTGCAGGAAATCGGTGCCACCTTGGCAGCCCTGCAGAGCGAACGTGACAAGCTGCGCGAACGCCTGGCAGCGCTGGTCAAACTGGAGGAATTTACGGACTTCCGCGAGTTGGCGTGGATCGAGCTGGTCACGCTCATTGCCGGCCTGCGCGATGAATACGACAAGCTGGAAGCGGCTTCAGACGTACTCAAGCAGCTGAACCAGCAATTACAGCGCTTGCTGCTCGACCTGTCGGAGACCGAATCCGAGCTGCGCAAGCGTGACCAGGATCTGGGCGCCATCAAGAGCCGCCAGGAAGCGGCGCTGGCAATGGCTGAACAAACCCACACCATCGTGCAATCCGTGCCAGCGGCCGACTTGGCCAACAGCGATGCCGCTTTGGCGCAGATGCGCGCGCGCGTGTTGGGCGAGCACCAACTGAGCGTCGAATCGTGCGACAACCGCGAGCAGGACGTGCGCGCCTGGCTGCAGGCAGCGATCGACGCCGAAGACAAGGCGCTCAAGCGCCTGCGCGATGGCATCACGCAAGCGATGGTGTCGTTCAAGGACTTGTTCAAGCTGGAGACGGCCGAATTCGATGCCAGCATCGAGGCCGACTTTGAATACCGCAATCTGTTGGCGCAGCTGCGGCGCGACGATCTGCCGCAATTCGAGGCGCGTTTCAAGGAGCTGTTGAACGTCAATACCATCAATGAGATTGCCAATTTCAACGCCCAACTGGCGCGCGAGCGCGAAACGATCAAGGAGCGCATTGAGCGCATCAACCAATCGCTGACGCAAATCGACTACAACCCGGGCCGCTATATTGAGCTCGAATGCCAGCTCAATCCGGATATCGAGATCCGCGACTTCCAGCGTGACCTGCGTGCCTGCACCGAAGGCGCCATCTCGGGCTCGGAAGATGCGCAATACTCCGAGGCCAAGTTTATCCAGGTCAAGGACATCATCGATCGCTTCCGCGGGCGCAGCGGCACGGCCGAGCTGGACAAGCGCTGGACCGCCAAGGTGAGCGACGTGCGCAACTGGTTTACGTTTGCGGCCGCCGAGCGCTGGCGCCACGACCTGCAAGAGTTCGACCATTATTCGGACTCGGGCGGCAAATCCGGCGGCCAGAAGGAGAAGCTCGCTTATACCATCCTGGCGGCCAGCCTGGCGTATCAATTCGGGCTCGAATGGGGCGCCGTGCGTTCACGTTCCTTCCGTTTTGTCGTGATCGATGAGGCATTTGGCCGCGGTTCCGACGAGTCGGCCCAGTATGGTTTGCAACTGTTTGCCCAGTTGAACCTGCAATTGCTGATCGTCACGCCGCTGCAAAAAATCCACATCATCGAGCCCTTCGTCTCCAGCGTTGGCTTCGTGCACAACGAGCAAGGGCGCGACTCCAAACTGCGCACGCTGACGATCGAAGCCTATCGCGAAGAAAAGGCGCGCCTGGGAAAATGACCTGGACCAGCGCCACCGATTTACGCCAGCAAGTGCTCAAGTTATGGGAACGCGGCGAATTGCTCGCTGCGCTGGCCGGTACGGGCAGCGCTTTCCCACGTCGCCTGGTATTGAAATGCCCCAGCTCGACCGACATTACCGAACGATTCGAGGAGGTACGCGCATGGGCAGCGAGCTTGCGGGCCGTCACCCATTGCCGCATCGAGATGCGCGATTTCACGCACCGTGTCTTCGGCAACAACAGCTTGCCGCAGGAAGCCTGGCTGGACGGCCTGGACGATGCGCTGGCAATGATAGGCAAGCAGCGCCAGGGTGCACAGTTCGCGAAGATGCTCGAACGTACGCGCGAACACAGCCCTGCCCTGCTGCCATGGCTGGCAAAGAAACCCCTGCGGGCCCTGGCGCTGGCCGACAGTTGGGAAGCATTGCTGGCCGTCGTGGCCTGGCTGGCCGCCCACCCACGGCCCGGCATCTATGTGCGCCAGATCGACATCCGCGGCATGGACAGCAAATTCATTGAAGCGAACCGCGCCGTGCTGGCCGAATTACTGGACCTCGGGCTGGCGCCGCAAGCGATCGATACCAGCTATTCCGGTGTCGCCCAATTCGCGCAACGCTATGGTTTGCGCGACAAGCCGCTGCGCGTGCGCTTTCGCATGCTCGACCCGACGCTGGCCGTCCTGCCGGGCCACGCTGCGGCCGATATCAGCCTCGATGCCGCTTCGTTCGCCACACTGGCGCCGTCGGTGCAACGCGTCTTTGTCACGGAAAACGAGACCAATTACCTGGCCTTTCCACCTGTGCGGGGCAGCATGGTGGTCTTTGGCGCCGGTTATGGATGGGAAGTCCTGGCGCAGGCGAACTGGTTGCGGCAAGTGTCCATGTGCTATTGGGGCGATATCGATACGCACGGCTTCGCCATCCTGAACCAGTTGCGGGCACGCTTCGGCCATGTCGATACGATCCTGATGGACCAGGCAACGCTGATGGAACATCGGCATGCCTGGGGCGTGGAGGACTCGCCCATCGTGCATGATTTGCCATTGCTGACGTCGGAGGAACAAGCACTCTACGACATGCTGCGCGACAACGCGATCCGGGCGAAGCTGCGGCTGGAACAGGAAAAAATCGGCTATGACTGGCTTGCTGCGCGTCTGCAACAGCTCTAGCACTTAATCCGTATTGATGCTGACCGTGAGCAGCACGGTGCGCGGGTGCACGTCGACCCGGCGCCCGGCCACGGAATCCTGGTAGGAGGTAAAGTAGTTTTTGGCGAACAGGTTTTCGCCACTCAGGGACCAGCTCACACGCCCGCGCGTGATGCCCGCGCGCAGGTTCAACAGGGTGCGCGGCGCGATGTATTCCCCGAAGCTGTGGGCATGGCCGGGCGGGGCCACGACGTCGCTGTAGCCGCCCCGGTAATTCAGTTCGGGCCGCACGTAGACGGTGGCGCCACCGGCACTGCCACGCCACTGCGCAAACACGGTGGCGCTGCGGCGCGGCGCGCCGTTGATGGGAGCGCCGGAGGCATCGCCGTTGGGCGCATTGGCGTAGTCGGTGAATTTGGCGTCGAGCAGCCCCAGGCTGGCGCCGGCGCTCACGCCGCCGCCCACGCGCGTGCGCAGCGTCAGCTCGGCGCCGCGGCTGCGCGCCGCGCGGGCATTGACGATGCGATCGACCGGGATGGGCCCGCTGACGCAGGCTACATTGCCCGTGTCTTGCACCGTGCTGCCATTGGCCAGGCGGCACCAGCTTTGGTTGATATGCACCTGGAAGTCGCGCCATTCCATGTCGAACAGGGCCGCTTCGATCCAGGTAGTGCCAAAGAAGAGGCCCTTCAGGCCCGCCTCATAGCTGGTCACGCTTTCTTTCCGGTACTGGCTGATATTGGGAAAATCGAGGCCCGAGTCCGGATTGACGCGCACCCCGGCCGCCTTGTAGCCGCGCGCCAGCGAACTGTAGAGCCTGACGTCGCGATCGAGCTGGTAGTTCCATGCCAGGTGCGGCGACACATCGCTGCCGCGATTGCGCCCGTCCGTGCCGATCGTCTGCGCGACGCGCCCGCCGCTGCGCAGCGCGTCGTCGCCGGCCGCGTAGTAGACGGCGCCGGCCACGGGCACGCCATGGTCGTCCTTGCGCAAGGACAGGGCGCTGTTGGCCGCATACACATCGGTCCAGTACTGGTGGTCGCGATCGCGCGAAAAGCGCGCACCGGCGCTGAAGGTGCTGGCCGGCGCGGCATGCCAGCTCAGCTCGCCGAACAGCGCGGCGCCGCTGCGCCGGATGTGGATGTTGTTCTCATTGGCCACGTCGCCCGGCACCCAGGAAAAGACCACGCCCCGGATCAGGATGGCATTGTCGTAATCGTTGGCGTCGGCATAGGCATAGGCGCCGGCCAGCCATTCGACGCTCTGCTCGCCCAGCGAGCGCAGGCGCAGCTCCTGGCTGCGCGAGGCCGCGCGGAAAGTGCTGGCGCGGTCGACCAGGGCCTGGCCGCTGCCGTCGAGGTCCTGGCAGGAAGCCGAGCGCCCGCGGCTCAGGCCCGTCACGGAATTGAGGGCGAAGCCGTCGAAACGCAGTTCGGCGCGCAGGCTCGCGACACTGGCATCGTTGACCGTGCTGGCCCTGGCATCGAGGTAGGCCAGGCGGGTATTGTCCGGATACAGGCCGGTATTGCCGATGAAACTGGCATCGAGGGGGAAGCGGGCAAAGCCCCAGTTGCGCTCCTGGCCGGAGGCGACCCGGGACGGGATCCCCGCCGTCTCGTGCGTGCGCATATAGCTCAGGTCGACCGTGGCGTCGCGCCCCGCCAGCCAGCGCAAGGCCGAGCGCGCGCTGGCCAGGCCGGTGCCGGAATCGCCACCGCCCGGATAGGCATTGCGCACGGCCCCCGCGTCGCTTTGCTTCTGCAAGGTCTGGCGCCACGCCAGCGTGTCCGTCAACGGCAGGTTGAACACGGCGTTGCTCACGAGCGTGCCCTGGGTGCCCACGCCCAGGTCGGCCTGGGCATAGCGGCCGCGCTCCGGCTTGCGGGTCTGGATATTGATCGCGCCGCCCGAGGCATTGCGTCCGAAATAGATGCCTTGCGGCCCGCGCAGCACTTCGACGGTCTCGATGTCGTACAGGGGTGGATTGGCCGTCTCGGTCGCCGCATTGCCCACGCTCAGTTCGTCGACATAAAAGGCGAAGGCGCTGACGGCGGCCACCCGCTCGCCGCCGGCGCCCTGGTCGTTGATGCCGCGCATCGAGATCGTCACGCTGCGCGGGCCGTTGCCTTTTTCCTGGGCGTTCACATTGGGCACCAGCGCAAACAGGTCCTTCACGCCCGCGATCGCGTTTTCGCTGATGGTCTGGCCGTCGACCGTGGTGACGCTGGCGTTGACCTCGAGCGCCGATTGCGGGCGCTTTTGCGCCGTGATCGTCACCACGCTGAGGGGATCGGCCTGGGGGCGCGCCGGCACCGGTGCGAGTGCACCGAGGAGCACGGCCAGCGCCGCCGCCCGCCATCCCCGCCCAGCCGATCTTGCCATAGTGCCTCCATCGACCATCCCATGCAGGAAATTGTGCGCGCGCCGCCCATCAATTGCAAAAACAAAAGACCGGGCCGTGGCGCCAAGGATACGGCCGCCGCGCCAAGCCGGCTGTTAGAATCTGCAACATGCTTTCCACCGTCCATGTGCTGCGCCACTGGCTCGGGCTCGGTTGCGCCCTGCTGTGCCTGCAGGGGGCCGCCGTCCGCGCCGCCGAGGTCCGCTATCCGCTCGAGGAAGGCGGCAGCAGCTATGCGCTGGAATTGCTCCAGCTGGCGCTCAGGAAGGCCGGCGGCCACACGACCGTCGTCCTCACGCCGATCCGCATGATGCAGGACCGCGCCCTGTTCGAAATCGGGCAGGACCGGGGCCAGGTCGACATCATGGCCACCATGACGTCCAAAGAGCGCGAAGCGAAGCTGCTCCCGGTGAAGATCCCCATCACCAAGGGCTTGATCGGCTGGCGCGTGGCCGTGGTCAAGGCCGAGCGGCGCCGCCAGTTCGAGCGCGTCGCCACGCTGGCGGAGCTGCGCCGCTTTCGCGCGGTGCAAGGGCACGACTGGCCTGACCTCGAGATCCTGCGCGCCAACGGCCTGACCGTACACGCCGTGTCCTCGCGCGAGAGCCTGTTCAGTACGCTGGCCACCGGCCGGGTCGACTACCTGCCCCTGTCCCTGCTCGAAGCGGCGGCGGCCATCAAGGGGCGCCCGGGCCTGGCCATCGATCCCCACCTCGTCATCCGCTATCCGGCGGCGATCTATTTTTTCGTCAACCCGCGCAAGCGCGCGCTGGCCGAGGAAGTGCGGCGCGGGCTCGAGGCCAGCATCGCCGACGGTTCCTTCGACAAGCTGTTCTACCAGCACTTCGGCGCAGCGATCGGCCAGGCCCAGCTGGGCGAACGCCGCATCATCGAACTGGACAACCCTTTCCTGCCCGACGCGCATGCCCTGGAACGCCAGCACCTGTGGTTCCGCTTCGACGAGGCCACCCGCAAGAGGCTTGAGCCGGCGCGTTAGGCGCTCGCGCGCTGTTTGGCGGCGAACAGCTCATCGAACAGGTCGGCGGGGAAGGCCGATACCCGGAAGCGCGGCGGAAAGGCGGACGTTGGCGCCAGCAAGTGGGCATGGCGCTCCTGCAGCGTGTCCCAGTCGACGACGACAAAATCGCAACCCTCGCCGGCCCGTTTGCGCGCCAATGCCACGACATCGGTCCTGGGCAGCAGGGCGGCCGTGACTTCCTCGCTCCAGGTGCAATACGAGGCAATGCGGCCGTCTCTTTCCATCGCGCCGAAGGTGGCGACGAAAATGTCCTCGCCATCGCGCTCATGGGCTTTGTCCAGTTGCGCCTTCTGGTCGGCATAATCGGACATGGCGACGTCGCGCTCGAGGGTGCGCAGGCTGTCGCGCACCTGGGCGTCGTGCGGCTCGAACGGTTCGAGCCTGCCGTTGGCGACCCAGTACAGCGTCGTCGAACACCAGCGCGTCGATTCGTGCAGCGCCTGGCCGGCCATGGCCAGCATCGCCAGCTGGGCCGCCGTGTTGTTGTCGGGCGCGAGCAGCAGCGTTTCGCGCGTGGGGATCATGACCACCGGGCTGCCGCCGGCGACGCCGCGGAACAGCAGGTCCGGCAACAGGATGCGCGAGCTGTCGTAGGCGTCGCACCAGTTGCTGCGGGTCAGGCCAGGGGCGCCGTCGATGGCGCGGAAATTGTCGACGCTGCGGTCGCGCAGATTGTCCATCGCCGCTGCCAGCGCCGTGTCGAAACTGACACCCCACTCCTTGAGCTTGCTGTCCATGAGGATGCTCATCGAGCGCTCCGCGTCGAGCGCCAGCGCCAGCACCGCGTCCGGGCCGAAATCGCGGTGGGCAAAGACGGCCTCGTCCTGCTTGCCTGGCGCCGCCGCCAGCCGCAGGTAGTCGAGCAGGGACTTCCTGCGCAGGGCGGGCAGCAAGTGCGGGCGGGCCGCTTCAAACGTGGGCGGCATCTCGGGCGGGTTGAGGATGCCTTCGACAAACTGGACGACGACGCGCTCTTTTTCCTTGCGCGGCGCATGCCGGTAGGCGTGATACACATTGTGCAGGTTGAAGTAGTTTCCTTCGCTAATGAGCAAGCGGAAGTTTTCCAGGTCCAGCACCGGCGCGAGCCCGGGCTTGTAGACCTGCAGCGCGCGGCTCACCTTGCGCGCGAAGCGCTCGGGTGTCATCTCCAGGCCCAGCCATTTCCTCCAATCCATCCGCTTCTCCTGTATCGATGGCACGACGCAGGCGCGCCTATAACAGGCGCGCGGGCTGTCCTTGCGCCGACAACAAGGCGACTGCTTTCTTGTCGAGGGAAACAAAGGTCTCGCCACCGAGCCAGTTGCCCTCATAGGCGATGACGCCATCGGCGAAATCCCCTCCCGCTTCCAGTACCGCCAACCCGGCTGCAACGGCAGGGCGATTCATTTCCACGTTCACCGTGGCGATCAACGCACGCATCGCCTGCGCCACATCCGCCACCACGAAGCCATAGACGCTTCGCAGCACCCAAGCCAACTCACACAACGAGGGCAAGGTTACCGCGATCAAGGTCGCGTCCAGCAAGACTTTGGCCGCCTGCTGGGCTTGAACGGGATCGTCCTGGACGACGGCACGAACAAGAACGTTGGTATCGACAGTGACCTTCATGTTTCGCCCGACCAGCCGCGCGCTGATGCCTCGCCTATCTCGTCAAGCGTGGCAACCTTCTTGGTCCGCCCTGCGAGCAAACCGACGAAGCCGCCGATGGTCGCTTCAGGCTGGGCAGCTTTGAGCATACCTTTGGCATCCGGCAGCAAATCGAGTTCGATCTTGTCGCCAGGTTTGATACCCAGATGCTGGAGTACCTCTTTTCGTAGAGTCACTTGTCCGCGTGCAGTGACTGTCAAAATCGCCATGACGCTATCCTCGTGGTTTGCCTGATTCAAAATGTAATGCAATTTCGCCTTAAAATCAAACCGAGCCGCCCAGAATAAAACTGTTAATATTAAATATTGATTTTTGGTAATCTTCTGAAGGAAAAGCCGCATGCAGACCAAACGTTGGAAACAACTGATCCTGTTGCCGGCGGCTTTTTCGGCCGTCTGCCAGCATGCCCACGCGCAAACGCCAGCCGAACGCCAGCACGTGCGCGCCATTTTCCAGGAGCTGGTGGAAATCGACACCACCGATTCGGCCGGCAGCTGCACCATTGCGGCCCGGGCGATGGCCGACCGGCTCAAGGCCGGCGGCTTCGATGAACAGCAATTGCAGTTGATTGTGCCGCCAGGCGGCCCCAAAAAGGGCAACCTGGTGGCCACGCTCAAGGGCGACGGCACGCGCCGTCCCTTGTTGCTGCTGGCCCACCTCGACGTGGTCGAAGCCAAGCGCGCCGACTGGACCCGTGATCCCTTCAAGCTGGTCGAGGAAAACGGTTCCTTCTATGGGCGCGGCGTCATCGACGACAAGGCCATGGCGGCCTCCCTCGTGGCGACGATGCTGCGCCTCAAACGCGAACGGCTGCCGCTCAAGCGCAATGTCATCCTGGCACTGACCTGCGACGAAGAACAGTCCAGGCTGGACTTTCGCGGCACCGACTACCTGCTCAAACACCATCGGGCGCTGATCGATGCGGAACTGGCCATAAACGAAGGCGCCTACGGCTTGCTCGACGCGCAAGGCAAGCGGGTGGCGCTGGGCGTGGAAATGGCCGAGAAGGCGAACCAATCCTACGAACTGGAAACGCGTTCCGCAGGGGGCCACAGTTCGCTCCCGGTCGATGACAATGCCATCTACCACCTGGCCGATGGCCTGGCGCGATTGGCGCGATGGCAATTTCCGTTGCACCTGCTGCCGGCGACGCGCGCCTATTTCGCCCAGCTCAGCGAACTCGACGCCGGCCCGCTCGCACGCGATATGCAAGCCATCCTGCGCGAGCCGCCCGACGCTGGCGCCGCCGCGCGCCTGGCACGTGCCGATCCCAACTACAACGCGAGCATGCGCACAACCTGCGTGGCCACCCAGGTCGATGCGGGCCACGCCGCCAACGCCCTGCCCCAGCGCGCCCATGCCGTCGTCAATTGCCGCATCTTGCCGGGCGAATCGCCAGCCGAAGTGTTGCAGACCCTGGTGCGCGTGCTGGACAACCCGAACATCAAGGTCACCCCGATCGGCAGCGCGCTGGTGGCGCCCGCGCCACCGGCCAATCCGCAACTCATGCAAGCGATCGCCGCCATTGGCGCCGATATGTGGCCCGGCACGCCGCCCCTGTCGACACTGTTCGCGGCCGCCAGCGACGGACGCTTCCTCAACAGCGCCGGCATCTGGACCTACGGGGTGACCGGCATCTTCGTCGGGGCCGACCAGGGCAATATGCACGGCTTGAACGAACACATGCCGGTCGAGTCCCTGTATGAAGGCCAGCAGTTCCTTTACCGCCTGGCGCGCAAGCTGGCCAGCGAATGAGGCCGACCGCCGTATTGCAATTTGAATATTACTGTTAAGATCGAATGTAATTATTGCTCATCGCGTGGCGCCGCCTGGGCCGCGCTTCCGTTCAAAGGATAGAAAATGGAACAAGCTGGCCGTACAGTCGTCAAATTCGGGCTCGCCCTTGCTTGCTTTTCCGCTGCGCTGCCATCAATGGCGGCCGACGTACAGGGCGTGGTCCAGCAACAGCTGAACGCGTACAACGCCCATGACATAGGCGCGTTCATGGCAAGCTATGCGCCCGATGCGGAAGTGCTCGAATTTCCCGCCAAACCGCTCATGAAAGGCGCGGCGCAAATCCAGGAATTCTATGCAACGAAGCGCTTCAACGATCCGCGCCTGCACGCGACGGTCGACAAGCGTATCGTCATGGGCAATGTCGTCATCGACTACGAACAAATCGTCAATACCCAGCCCGGTGGTCCGGGACGCACGGAGGCCATCGCCATTTACGAGGTGAATGACGGAAAAATCAGCAAGGTGACCTTGATTCGGGGAAGCGCAAGCCTCGACAAGCCATGAGCACCAAAGACACCATCATGCCCTTGCGTGGCCTGGCCAACCTGCTCTTGTTCGCCTTGTGCACCGCGGCGGGGTTCGCGCACGCGGCCGAACAGCGGGTGACCATCGCCCCCGACGTGAGCGGCACCTGGGTCACGCCGGACAGCAACTGGGACGGCCGCACGGTGTTGATGCTGCATGGCTTTGCCGACGATATGGACGGCGCTGGCGACTTGAGCAAACGCATGGCCGGGCGCCTCGCGCAGATGGGCATCGCTACACTGCGCATCAATTTTCGCGGCGAAGGCGACCGCCTGCGCAGCAATATCGAATCGACCCTGCAATCGCGCATCGCCGACACCGAAACGGCCTACGCTTTTTTGAGCAAGCAGCCCGGGGTTCGCGCCGGCCATACAGCGGTGCTGGGCTGGAGCCTGGGCGCGACGACCGCCCTCGTGGTGGGCGGCATGCATCCCGCGTGGTTCCGCAGCATGGTCCTGTGGTCGACGCCGAGCGGCGAACAATTCGGACCGATGAGCGCCAGTCCTGCGGCCCAGAAAGCGCTGCGCGAGGGCGTCGCCAGCGACATCATTCCAGGCTGGAAAACCATTGTCACCAAGCGCGCGTTTTATGAAAGCTTTCGCGGAGTCGACCTGGACCAGTCGCTGGCCCGGTATCCCGGCGCCTTGCTGACCGTTCGCGGCAGCAAGGACTTCCTGCCCCAGCGCGATGCCCAGCTATTGAATATCGCACCGGGCAGCAACAAGGAAGCCGCGCTGATCGGCGGCGCCGATCATGTGTTCAATGTCTTCGAGCCGGGCAGCGACGCGCCGCAACGTGTGCTCGAATTGAGCGCCGCCTGGCTGGCGCGCTCGCTGTGAGCTTGCCCCATTGCGCACTGCCATGACGCCAACGTCCGCGCCGCAAACCGTCTTCCTCAGCTACGCCTCGCAAGATGCAGCGGCCGTCGAGCGCATTGCGCTGTCGCTGCGCGCGGCCGGTATCGACGTGTGGTTCGACCAGCACGAACTGACGGGCGGCGACGCCTGGGACCGCAAGATTCGCCGGCAAGTCCAGGAATGCGCCCTGTTCGTGCCGGTCATCTCGGCCAGCACCGACGCCAGGCTGGAAGCCTATTTCCGCATCGAATGGAACCTGGCCGCCCAGCGCACCCACGCCATGGCCGGCGAAAAGGCCTTCCTGCTCCCCATCGTGATCGACGCCACGCGTGCGCCACAGGCCATCGTGCCTGCCGAATTCCAGGCCGTTCAATGGACGCGCCTGCCCGATGGCGAAGAGCTCGCCCCCTTCGCCGCGCGGGTCGCTGCCTTGCTGAGCGGCGCCGCGCCACCGACGCTGGCACGCCCGCCAACGCCGGGCACGGCCGCCGGCGCGCCCCCGTCCCCGGCTTCGATCCACGCCCGCCGCGCGTGGATCGCAGCCGGCCTGTTCTTGCTCGCGCTCGGTGCCGGCCTGGCCTACTGGAGCAGCACGCGCCAGTCCGGGGCGGACGCCCAGGCACCCTTGGCCGCCGAGGGCCAGTCGATTGCCGTCCTGCCTTTCGCCAACCTGAGCGCGGACAAGGAACAGGAATATTTTTCCGATGGCCTGTCGGAAGAGCTGTTGAACCTGATGTCGAAATTGCCGCAATTGCGCGTCATCGCGCGCAATTCTTCGTTTTCATTCAAGGGCAAGGACAAGGATGTGGGCGCGATTGCCAAGGCGCTGCGGGTGAGCCATATCCTCGAAGGCAGCGTGCGCAAGTCCGGCGACATGCTGCGCATTTCGACCCAGCTGATCCGGGTTGCCGACAGCACCCAGATCTGGTCGGAAACCTACGAACGCAAGCTCACCGATGTCTTCAAGCTCCAGGACGACATTGCCGGCGCCGTCGTCGCCGCGCTCAAGGTCAAACTCTTGCCGGCCCAGCGCGTGACCAACCCGCATCAAACCGCCAATACCGAAGCCTATCAGCAGTATTTGCTGGGCAATCAGCTCTACAACCAGAACACGCCCGAGTCCTATCCACGCGCCGTGGCAGCCTACCAGAAAGCCATCGCGGCCGACCCGCACTATGCGGCGGCCTATGCCGGCCTGGCCCTGGGCGAACACGAGGGCATGCGTTTCAGCGACAAGCCCTTGAGCCAGGCCGCCATCACGGCCGCCAAGCAGCGTGCGCTGGCGGCCGCCGAAAAAGCCATTGCGCTTGCCCCCGACCTGGCCCTCGGCTACGCCACGCGCGGTTTCATCCGCATGTTCTCGTACTGGGACTGGAAGGGCGCGCATGCCGATTTCGAACGCGCGCGCGCGCTCGACCCGAACGACGCCACCATCGCGCGGCGCTTCGGCTTGTTGCAGGCGATCATGGGGCAATTGCCGGCAGCCATAGCGACGACCCAAAAGGTCATCGAAACCGACCCGCTGTCGATGTTCGCATGGAGCAATCTCGGCTCGTATTACAACGCCAATGGCCAGCTCAAGCAAGCGCGCCAGACCTTGACGCGCGCACTGGAGATCAGCACGCACGCCCAGCACGCCCACAATTACCTGGGCCAGACCGAACTGCTGGAAGGGCACGCCGCCGAGGCCCTGGCCCATTACCGCGAAGCCGGCGACATCCACGCCATGACCGGCACCGCCATGGCCGAATTCACGCTCGGTCACCGCAGCTTGTCGCAGCAGGCGCTCGATGCGCTCATCGCCAGCCACGCCCAGGACCGCGCCTTCCGCGTCGCCCAGGTGTATGCCTGGCGCGGCGAAAAGGACCTGTCGTTTACCTGGCTGCAACGGGCCTACGCCCAGCGTGACGCCGACCTCACCTATATCAAGTACGAACCGCTGCTGGCGCAACTGCGCGCCGATCCGCGCTTTGGCGCCATGCTCGACACGCTTGGCCTGGAACGCTGAGCGCGACACGCGCCGGGCATGACGTGCATTTTTGACATGGATCAACGATTGCATTGATACGGCTCAGTACACTCGTTTCATGCTGCCAGCCTATATTTTCCATGCCGACTGCCTGAAGCACGCGATGGGCGAGCAGCATCCCGAGTGTCCGGAGCGGATCAGCGCGATTAGCGACATGTTGCTGATCAAGGGCATGCGCGACTTCATGCATCCCTGCGAAGCGCCGCTGGCGACCGAGCAGCAGCTGGCGCAAGCCCATGCCAGCCTGTACATCCACACCATCGCCGCCCTCTCGCCCCGGGAAGGAACGGTGCAAGTCGATCCCGATACGAGCATGAACCCGCACAGCTACCGGGCCGCCTTGCGCGCGGCCGGCGCCGCCGTGCTGGCCACCGACCTGGTGCTCACCGAAGGCGCCGGCGTGGCCTTCTGCAACGTGCGCCCGCCCGGCCACCACGCCGAGTATGCCGCGGCCGGCGGCTTTTGCTTTTTCAACAATGCCGCCGTCGGCATCCGGCACGCACTCAATGTGCATGGGCTCGCGCGCGTGGCCCTGGTCGACTTCGATGTCCACCACGGCAATGGCAGCGAAGACATCCTGCGTGGCGACGAGCGGGTGCTCATGTGCTCGACCTTCGAAGACAAGCTCTATCCGTTTTGCGGCAATGTGCCGCGCGCAGCGAACATGGTCAATGTGGCGCTGCCGGCGCGCTCGGGCGGCGCGCTGTTTCGCCAGGCCGTCACGGACCACTGGCTGCCGGCGCTGGAACGTTTCGCGCCCGAGCTGATCTTCATCTCGGCCGGCTTCGACGGTCACCGCGACGACGACATGGGCAACCTCGGCCTGGTCGAGGCCGACTTTGCCTGGGTGACGCGGCAAATCCTCGGCGTGGCGCGGCGCCATTGCCAGGGGCGCATCGTGTCTTGCCTGGAAGGCGGCTACGACCTGTCGGCGCTCGCGCGCAGCGCCGCCGCCCACGTCAAGGTCCTGCTCGACATCGACGACTAGGGGCGTTCTACATCCGGTAGCTCAGGCGCAGCATCAGGGTGCGCGGGGCCATCGGCAAGTCGCCCGGGATCAGGCCCGGCGCCAGGGTCGGTTCGCGCACGTCGGCGTTGAACAGGTTGCGCAGCGCCAGCGAGACATCCCACTTGCGCTCGAAGCCGCCCGCCAGCGCGGCGTTCAGGTCCACCGTCGTATAGTCGGGCACGGGGGCACGCGTATCACCTTTGGTACGGCTGCGCCCGGCCACCCAGTTCACTTGCGGCGTGAGCAGCATGCCTTCGCGCAGGCGCCAGGACAGGCGCGCATTGAGGTGGTGGCGCGGCGCATAGCCGGCATCGGCCCGCGTGCCCTCGTCGACCGAATGCTGCCAGGCGTAGGACGCCGTGACCCGCAGCGCGCGGCTGACATCCCAGTCCGCTTCCCATTCCATGCCTTTGCCGTTCTGGTTGCCTGTGTTCTGGAAGGTCGCGCCCGTCCCCGGCGTCGGGTTGGGCACGCCGCGGATGATCTCCTTCATCTGGTACTTGAACAGGTTCAGTTTCAGCTGCAGGTCGCTGGCCGTCTGCCAGGCCAGCGCTGCTTCGAGCGTGCCGATGGTTTCCGGCTTCAGGCTGGGGTTACCGCGCTGGACCGGATTATTGATGCCGTAGGATTCATTGAAGGACGGTGCGCGGAAGGCCCGTCCGTACAACAGCTTGGCCGTCAGGTCGACCGAGGCGTCCCACACCAGCGCCAGGCGCGGATTGGTGGTGCCGCCGAAGTCCGAATAGTGGTCATGGCGCACGCCGGCCGTGGCCGCCCAGTCACGCGCGAAGCGCCATACGTCCTGCAGGTAGACGTAGTCGACGTGGCGCAGGTGGGGCAGCAGGAAGGGCTGGATGGCCGAATAATCGATCACCGGTCCGGTCGGCACGGGCACGCCGGCGGCATTGAAGCTGTAGTTCTTGATCGTCGCCGTCTGGTACATGTCGAGCACTTCGTGGCCCAGGCCGGCGCGCAGTTCGTGCGCGGCGAAACCCGTGTAGCTGGCGAAGCAGGACAGGCGCAGCTGGCGCTCGGACGTGTCGGGGTGGCCGATGAAGCCGTCCGGGAACAGGCCGGTCGGGAAACGCGTGCCCGGCGGCGACAGGCGCAAGTCGCGCAGCACGCGCTGCTTGTACTGCACCACGCTCATGTTCAGGCCCAGGCCCCAGTCGCTGGCGAACTGCGGCGCGGCCCAGGACAGGTCGGCGGCGATGCGCTCGCCCTTGAGCTTGCCGACCGGATCGAGGGCCGAGGCAACGCCGGCGCCGGTGCCCATATTGTCGCGCAGCTTGTAGCTGGCGCGCAGGCGCCATTTGTCCAGGCCCAGGTCGAGGTTGGCGTCGAGGGCGTCGAACATATTGTTGAGCGGCCCCGGCGCCAGCGAGGCGTGGGTCCCGAAAATCTTGTCGCGCGCCGTCTGCGCGTCGGCGACGATGGTCTCGCTGATGCCGTCGGTGCTGCCGACGCGCAGATAGGCCGCCACCTCGAGCTCCCCCAGCTTGCCGCCATGCTGGACCCAGGCGTCGCGCGTGCGCAAGGAGCCGGCATGGGCGCCCACCTGGGTGCCCGGCGTGTCGGCCGCCGCCTTGGTGATGATGTTGATGACGCCGCTGAACGCATCGGCGCCATAGAGGGCCGAGCCGGGACCGCGCAGGATCTCAATGCGGGCAATCTGCTCGACCGGAAAACTGCCCCAGATCGACGAGCGTCCGCCCGTGAGCAAGGTGGTCATCGGCAAGCCGTTCTGCAACAACAGGATTTGCGGATTGTTGATGCTGAAAATACCGCGCGTCACGTACAGCGGTTCGTAGTTGACGGGCGAGCGCGCCACGTGCATGCCCGGCACGGTTTCCAGCACCTCATCGAGGTCGCTCGCGCCCATCGCCGCGATGGCTTCGGCGGTGATGACGGTCGCCACGGCCGGCGCGCGCCGCAGCGGCTGGGCACTGCCGGTGGCGATGCTGACGACCGAGCTATTGCCGTAGATCTGGGCCAGTTCGTCTTCTTCCGTCGCCTCGCTGGCAGGAGCCGCCGCCACCTGGCATGTCACGGCACAGCCAACAAGCAGGAGCGTCAATGGGGCGGCGTGCATGGTCAGGTCCTTACCACATCAGGTCATCGGGAATCTTGAAGGCCGCGTACGGATCGTCCACGTCCGTCTCGACACTTGGCTTGTTGACGCGCACCACCAGCGCGGCATCGCGTTCGGCGATCTTGTCGGCAATCACGCGCGGCACCAGCTCCACCGTGCCGCCCTGGCAAACGATGACGAGGCGTCCCGCCACCAGGTGGGCCTGGACTTCGGCCGAGACATGGATGCGCTCGATCTTGCTGCCGTGGGTGAAGTTGTAGGCAATGTCGCCCTTGCCCTTGTGCTGGCGGTTCTTCTGCACCATCTGCACGATCTGCGCGCCGATCGCTTTCTGGGTCGCGGCCGCGTCACGCTGGGCGTTCAGTTCGCGCGCGCGCTCGGCCTGCTTGCGCTGGGCTTCCTGGGCGGCCAGGCGCGCCTCGTCCACACTCTGGGTGCCGGTGCGCCGCTCGACCTTCTTCTGCTTGCTCTTGTCCTGGTTGGCCTGCTTGACCTTGTTCTTGTCCACCAGGCCAGCTTTTAACAACTGTTCCGCCAAAGAAACCATTTCCGTACACTCCTTGCCAAAGACAACAGCATAACAAACCTGGCTCAACAATTGCCGGATATACTCGATCCCTATGCCGCCCCGCCCTCTCCTCCTGCCTTGTGCCATGGCGCTGTTGCTCGCCAGCGGCAGCGCTGCGGCCCAGCTGCGCATTTCCGGCACCGTCGATGGCGGCGTCGAATATGTGAGCACGGGCGCACCCGGCCAGGCCGGCAGCGTGCGCGTCAGTTCCGGCTCGGCCCGCCCCAGCCGCATCGTGGTCGAAGGCACCGAAGCGATCGGCGCCCAGCTCAGCGCGCGCTTCTACCTCGACGCCGGCTTCTGGTCCGACATCGGCAGCATCTATCCGACCGGCCCGGGCTCGACCGGCATCTTCGGGCGCCGCAGCGTCGTTGGGCTCGACAGCCGCCGGTGGGGCAGCCTGATGCTCGGGCGCGAATACACGCCGCAATTCTGGGTGGGCCTGAAGGCCGACGTGGCCGGCAACGCCTATTACGGCAACACCGTCAACCGTTCGCATGCGAACAGCGTGCGCGCCTCGAATGCCGTCGAATATACCTCGCCCAGCCTGGGCGGGTGGACCGTCGTGGCCCTGTGGAGCGCCGGCGCCGTGGCCGGCAATAATGGCAACGAGGCCGCCAGCGCCCCGCTCGACGAAGGGCGCCAGCGCGCCGCCTCGCTCGACTACCAGGATGAGCGCTGGCTGCTCGCCGGCGCCTACGGCACCACCATGGTGCGCGATCCGTTCGACGCCACCCGCACGGTGGCTACCTCCGACGCCACCGTGGCCGCCAAATACCGCGCCGAGGGCTGGACCTTCAATGCCAGCTGGGGCCATGTGCGGCCCGTGACGATCGAGCAGGACTACACGGTGTGGATGGCCGGGGTCTTGCGGCCGCTGAGCCTGCGCGACCAGCTGGGCCTGCAAGTGTCGCACTCGCGCCAGCGCCACCCGGGCGCGGCCGACAGCACGGAACTGGTGGCCAGCATGCACCTGACCCGCAACCTGGCCCCGCGCACCCAGATCTACGCCAACTATGCGCGCCAGCGCAACAGCGCCAACTCGGCCGCGCCGATGATCGCCGGCATCGGTCCGAACCAGATCGTGCCGCCCGTGGCGGGCACGACGCTGCAAGTGCTGCTGCTCGGCATGAGCCACCACTTCTAGCCAAATTTCTGTCCCCGCCAGGGTGGGCGGTGGTACGCTGTTCAGCATTGCGATTCCGGCCTGCGCGCCCCGCCACGACGAGAATGAATAGACACTTGCAAAGACTGCTGCTCGGCCTGGTCGTTCTGACCCTGCTGGCCCTGTATGCGAACAGTTACTGGATGGTGCGCACCGTGCGCCTGGACCAGGCCAGCGCCAAGGACATCATCGTCATCGACGACCACGAGCAGGGCGGCAGCAGCGTCGCGCGGCTCGAACGCGACGCCAGCGGCACCCACCTGCTGTGCCAGATTGGCCTGGACTACCAGTGGCCCTTCTGCGAACTGGCGCTGCGCCTGGATGAACATGGCCTGGACCTGAGCCGCTTCGACACCCTGCGCCTGGCCATCCGCAGCAGCGGGCCCGAAGCGGCCCAGCCGGTGCGCGTATTCCTGCGCAATTTCGATCCCGCCTATTCGCGCGAGGGCCAGGGCGACACGCTCAAGCCGCACGAAGTCGTGTACGACCCGCAGCGCGAGCCGGGCACGGTGAGCTTCAAGCTGAGCCAGTTCGCCGTCGCCTCGTGGTGGACCCAGGCCCACCCGATGGGCGCCGACAAGCTCGGTCCGCAGCTCGACCGCGTCACCTCGCTGTCGCTGGCCACGGGCGGCGCGGTCCAGGCCGGCCCGCACCGCATCAGCCTGGTGTCGGCCGAATTGAGCGGCCCCGTGATCGCCTCCGCCATTTTCCGGCTCGCCATCATCTTCCTGTGGATCGCCGTGATCCTGCTGTTCCTGGCCTGGGAATGGCGCCAGGCCGACCGCCACCGCCAGGCCCTGCACGCGGCCAATGAGGCGCTCGAGTCGCGCGTCGAGGAGCGCACCCGCGCCCTGGCCGCCAGCAATGCGCGCCTGATCGACACCTTGCACAACCTCGATGCGATGCGCCAGGAACTGGTCGAAGGCGAAAAGAATGCGGCGCTCGGCATGCTGGTCTCGGGCATGGCCCACGAACTGAACACGCCGATCGGCAATGCCCTGCTGGTGGGCACAACGCTGCACGATATCGCCGGCGACCTGGCCAAGGCCACCGCCGGCGGCCTGACCCGGCGCGCCCTCGACATGGCCGTGGCCGACCTGGGCAATGGCGTGGACATCCTGACGCGCAACCTGACGCGCGCCTCGACCCTGATCAACAGCTTCAAGCAATTGTCCAACGACCAGCAATCGGGCCAGCGCCGCCAGTTCACGCTCCAGTCCATGCTCGAAGAAACCGTGCATGCGATGGCGCCGCGCATGCGCCCTTCCGGCCATACGCTCACGCTGGCCATCGATCCGGACATCGTGATGCAGTCGTATCCGGGCGCGCTGAGCCAGATCGTCATCAACCTGATCAACAACTGCCTGGCCCATGCCTTCGAGGGCATCGCCCACGGCCAGATGCAGCTGGCGGCCCAGCAGGACCGGGCGGGCATGGTCGAGCTGCGCTTTTCCGACAATGGCGGCGGCATTCCGCCGGCCGTGTTGCGGCGCGTGTTCGAACCCTTCTTCACGACCAAGCTGGGACGCGGCGGCAGCGGCCTGGGCATGCACATCGTCTACAACATCGTCACCCAGGTCCTGGGCGGCAAGATCGAGATCGAATCGCTGCCCGGCCAGGGCACGCTGGTGCGCCTGCGCCTGCCCCTGCAAGCGCCCGAGGCGGCCGAGCACGCCGTGCGCGTGGGCGTGCCCCAGGATGTGCTGGGCGACTATGCGCTGTTCCTGGGCCAACGCGCCATTACCGACATCGCACGCTTCGACGGTCCGCACAGCCGGCGCGACGTGGTCGAGGTGGCGCTGTTCATGCAAACCATGCAAACCCAGCTCGCCAGCGTGCAGGTCGACCTGGTGGCGGTCGACAGCTATGCCGACGGCATCGGCAAGCTGTGCGCCGGCACCCTGGACCTGCTGGCCACCAGTGCCTGGCAGGCCGACCTGGCGCCGCACCAGGGTTCCATCATGATGTCCGAGGCCATCATCGACGCCGGCCAGTCGGTGGTGGGCTTCTACACCCACCCGGGCAATGCGCGCGCGCTGGCCTGCACCTCGCTCGCGCAATTGCGCGCGCTGCGCTTCGCCTCCAACCGCGACTGGAGCGCCGACTGGACCACCTTGCAGGAATTGGGCGTGGCCGACTGCCACGACGTCAAGACTTGGGGCCAGATGGTCTACCTGGTCCACTCCGGCCAGGTCGACGTGGTGCTCGCGCCGTTCGCCAATACGGCCGGCCAGGTCCTGCGCTACGACGGCTGCGAGCTGGTGCCCGTGCCGGGCCTGTCGGTGTCGCTGGCCGGTTCGCGCCATTTCGCCGCCTCCCTGCACACCCAGGGGCGGCAAGTGGCCGAAGTGCTGTTCCCGGCGCTGGCGCGCCTGCGCGCCGACCAGACCGTGGCGCGGGCGCTGGCCGACTGCGGCTTTTTGCGCCGCTAGCACCCATGGTAAAATCTTGTCTTTGCCAGAAAGTAAGCCATGTCCACACTGCCTCCTTGTCCGCAATGCCAGTCCGCCCTGACCTATGAAGACGGCGGCGGCCAGTATGTCTGTCCGGAGTGCGGCCACGAGTGGCCGATGGTGGCGCTTGACGGCGCCGGCGAAGCGGCCAAGGTGTGGCGCGACGCCTCGGGCAATGTGCTCGCCGACGGCGACTCGGTCACCGTCATCAAGGACCTCAAGCTCAAAGGCGGCGGTGGCGTCGTCAAGCAGGGCACCAAGGTCAAGAACATCCGCCTGGTCGAAGGCGACCACGATATCGACTGCAAGATCGACGGTTTTGGCGCCATGAGCCTGAAATCGGAATTCGTCCGCAAGTCCTGAGCCCTCAAATGGTTGCATCTGCAACTATTTGAGCGTAGATTCGCCACACAGCCATTCCGACCGGTCGCCAGAACCGGGCCTGGCATTCCTTCGCGGCCGCAGGGCCGCCCCTTGCCGGCGCGCTTGCGCCCTCCCTGTTGTCCTCCTTGCCGCCCATCCGGCGCGGCAGGGCTTCCCACATTTCTTGCAAGGACCACGATCATGATCAAAGACATCAAGACAGGCCTTTCCCTTCTCTGCCTGGCCAGCCTCGTCTTCATCCAGCCCGCCCAGGCCAAGGGACCGGCCGCGCCGGGCAAGGCCATCGTCGGCACCTGGATGCTGGTACGCGACGTCAACAAGGCGCCCGATGGCACGGAAAAATCGCTGTTCGGCGACCAGCCGCAGGGCCAGATCATCTTTACCAGCAATGGCCGCTATGCCTCCCTGAATGCACGCGCCGACTTGCCCAAGTTTGCCGCCGGCAACCGCATGGGGGGCACGGCCGAGGAATACAAGGCCGTGGCCCAGGGCAGCATCGCCACCTTTGGCCATTACAAGGTCAGCGCCGACGGCAAGACGCTGTCGATGACGCCGGAAGCGTCCACCTATCCGAACTGGAGCGGGACCGAGCAGCAGCGCGCCCTGACCCTGGCCGGCGACGAAATGAGCTATGCGCTCCAGGCCTCGGTAGGCGGGGTCTCGACGCTGACCTACCGGCGCGTCAAGTAGGCGCGCCGCTCAGGCCGACTTGCGCGCGCTGTTTTCGCGGTACAGGCCGTACGCTTCGGCCACCAGCGCCGTCAGCTCGTCGGCCTGCAGCGGTTTGACGATGAACTTGTAGACGGCGCCCATATTGATGGCCTGGCGCGTGGCCTCGACATCTTCGTAGGCCGACAGCATGATGCGCACCACCTGCGGGTACATGCGGCGCACCCGGCTGAGCACTTCGACGCCGTTCATGCCCGGCATGCGCTGGTCGCACAGCATCACGGCCACGTCGCGGCAGGCAAGCATCTCGAACGCGACCTGCGCATCGGTGCAGGCGATGACGGCATAGCCTTCATTGGCCAGCACCAGTTCCAGGTATTCGACCAGGTGATGGTCGTCGTCGAGCAGCAGCACGGCCGGCGCATCCGGGTCCAGCGCCGACAGCAGGGCCGGCAGGCGCCGGCCTTCGGCGATCAGGCGTGCGCAATCGGCGGCCGCCAGCGGTTTGCTGAAGTAATAGCCTTGCACGATATCGCAGCGCCGCCCCGCCAGCAGGGCCAGCTGGCCTTCCGTCTCGACGCCTTCGGCCACCACTTCGAGGTGCAGGCTGTGCGACATCGTGATGATGGCATCGGAAATGGCCAGGCTGCCCGGGTCGGTCGTGATGTCGCGCACAAAGGAGATGTCGAGCTTGAGACGGTCGATCGGGAAGCGCTTCAGGTAGCTCATGTTCGAATAGCCGGTGCCGAAGTCGTCGATCGACAGTTCGACCCCGATCTCCTTCATGCGCTCCATTAGCGGCACGCTCTTTTCCGGATCGGCCATCGAAATGCTTTCGGTCAGTTCCAGTTCGAGGTAGCGCGGCGCCAGCCCGCTCGCCTCCAGCGCGCGCCGCACCACCGCTTCCAGGTCTTGCTGCGCGCACTGCTTGGCCGAGACGTTGACGGCCACCGGCAGCGGCGCCATGCCGGCGTCTTGCCAGGCCTTGTTCTGGGCACAGGCCTGCATCAGGACCCATTCACCGATCGGGATGATCAGCCCGCTCTCCTCGGCATAGCTGATGAAATGGACCGGTCCGACCAGGCCGCGCTGCGGATGGTTCCAGCGCAGCAGCGCTTCGACGCCGACGACTTTGCCGCTGTGCAGGCTCACCTGGGGCTGGTAATGCAATTCGAATTCTTCGCGCTCTAGGGCCAGGCGCAGGCTCGCGCCCAGCTCCAGCTGCGCCGTCACGCGCTCGTGCAGCGCGGCGGTAAAGAACTGGAAGCCATTGCGTCCGAGCTCCTTGGCGCGGTACATGGCCACGTCGGCGTTCTTGAGCAGGCTGTCGGCATCGCGTCCGTCCTGCGGATAGATGGCCACGCCGATGCTCGACGAGACGCGCAGCTCGCGTCCGCCCACCGTGGCCGGGGCCGCGATATTGGCCAGCAGTTTGCGCATCCATTCGGTGATCTGGGTTTCGAGCGCGCCTTCCTGCTCCGACTGGTTCAACAGCAGGAGCACGAATTCGTCGCCCCCCAGGCGCGCCACCGTGTCGCTGGCGCGCACGCTGTGCTGCAGCCGTTCGGCCACCACCTTGAGCAGGGCGTCGCCATGGTCGTGGCCCAGGGTGTCGTTGACGAGTTTGAAGTCGTCGAGGTCGATGAAGGCGATGACGATGCTGTCCTGGCGCCGCTGGGCGTTGGCGATGGCCTGGCCGAGGCGGTCCTGCAGCAAGATGCGGTTGGCCAGGCCGGTGAGCGCATCGAAGTGGGCCTGGTGCGCGATCGCGGCGGCGTCGTCGCGCGCGCGCGTGATGTCGTTGAAGATGGCCACGCAATGCTCGATCGCGCCGCTGTCATTGCGCACCGGCGCAATCGACACTTCATTCCAGAACAGGCTGCCGTCCTTGCGGCGGCTATGCAGCACGGCATTGGCTTCGCGCTTGTCCTTGAGCCCCTGCAGCAGTTCGTGCACGGCCGGCTGGTCAAGGTCGTCGCCGGCGAGGAAGTCGGCGCTGCGGCCCAGCGTCTCGGCGGCGCTGTAGCCGGTGATGCGTTCGAATGCCGGGTTGACGAATTCGATGGGAAAGCCTGCCACATCGAGGCGCACGATGACGATCGCGTTCGAGCTCGAGGCGATGGCGCGTTCGCGCAAATGCAGGTGCGAACTCATGGTATTGAAGGCGCCGGCCAGCTGGCCGATTTCGTCGTCGCCATGCACCGGCACGGCGACCGCGCGTTCGCCGCGCGCCACGCGCAGGGCCGCTTCGCTGAGCAGGCGCAGCGGGCGCCCGACGCTGCGCGACAGGAACAGGCCGCTGCCAAAAGCGAGCAGCATGCCCACCACGGTCAACAGGGCCACCACGCGCAGCGAGCGGCCGATGCGTTGCGACAGCTGATCGTACAAGGGCGTGTATTCGTAGACCAGGACGGCGACGACCTCGTTGTGCGGGTCGCGGATCGGCACGATCACCTGGCGCACTTCGCGCTTGTTGCCATGGCGCGCTTCGATGGTCGAGCGCGCCGCGCCATCGGCGAGCACCTCGGTCACGGCGACCCGGCGTGGTCCGTCTTCGATCGGCTTGCCAACATCGGCCTGGTCGGAGTCGGCCACGATGACAAGCTGGCGGTCCACCACTTCGAGGTCGAGGCCGTCGCGGCCGGTGACGAAATTGACGATGCCCTGGAAGGGCGCCGCAGATGGCTGGGCGGCACTGTCGGACAGTTCGTAGGCCGCCATGGTGGCCATGCTCTCGGCCATGTGCTGGGCTTGCAGCACGATCGACGCTTCCCCTTGCGCACGCAGGCGCAACAGGGCCAGGGCGCCCATGGCGCCGACCAGCATGAAGACGGCAGCGACGATGACGGTCAGTTTGCTCGAGATACGCATGCTTCGCTCCTGTAAAGACAGGCGGCCACTGTAGCGAACTCGGCCATTCGCCACGTTAACATAGTTTCACAAACAATTGCTGCCTGCCGGGTAAAGTTCGGCTCGTCAATACTGATTGACCCCGGACAAGAGGGCTGCGATACTTGAAGCGAATGTTCCGCCCACTTTCACGATGGCGCGCCATGACTGAATTGACCGCTTCGCTCAAGAGCGAGCACAAGTTTTCGCTGAACTGGACCTACCTGAACGCCATCACCAGTGGCGTGTCCGCGATTGACCTTGACGCGCTCGCCTTGCGCAACCTGACCGATGCGCGCCAGTTCGCGCGCGAATACGGCTACGACCTCGACCAGGCCAGCGCGCGCGCCACCGTGCACAATGCGCACCGCGAGGCGGTCGAATTCATCGCCAACACCTTCCTCGAACCTGGCCAGGCCCACCTGATCCCGCTTGAGGTGGCGGCCCCCGACGACCCGCTGAATTTGCTGATCTACGCTTCGCAGCGCTGCGACAGCTCGGCGCGCCTGCGCATGTGGTCGTGCGCCGTGCTCAAGGTCATGCATGGTATTTTCTACATCGACAACAACCTCAAGCTGCGCCACTTCAACACCATCCGCGAACAGGTGTTTGCCAGCCTCGATGAAGTGATCGGCCACAACGGCGAGCATTACTACCTGACCGACGGCGAAGTGTGCCTGCCGCTGCTGCACTACGAGCGCAAGAACAACAAGGGCCGCAACAGCATCCTGCTCAAGCTGCTGCAAAAGGCTGCCTACCTGGCCGCCGACATTTACGACCACCTGGGCGTGCGCATGATTTTCGCGACGCGCTTCGAATGCCTGCTGGCGCTGCGCACGATGCAGCATGCGCACCTGCTGTCGGTGACCAATATCGACGCCCAGCGCACGCGCAACACCCTGCTCGACCTGGAAGCGGCCAAGCGGGTGTTTACCAAATACCGCGCCGCCCTCGACCACAGCCCGGCTTATCCGGCCGAGCTGCTGGCGCGCATGGACGAGGAACTGATGGCCCTGTCGCAGGCGCAGACGCGGGCCGACAATCCCCACAGCGGCGAAGGCTTCAACAGCATCCAGGTCACGGTGCGCAAGATGATCCGCCTGCCGGCGGAAAAGCTGGTCAATGCCGACCTGGCCGCGGGCGAAGACATCGGTTTCTTCTTCGAGTACGAGATCCAGCTGATGGACCAGGCCAGCCACGAACGCAGCCTGTCCGGCCCGGCCAGCCACGACGCCTACAAGCGGCGCCAGGTCGACACGGCGCGCCTGCGCGTGTTCGGCCGCGAGCTGCTGCGCGCCATCGAGGCCGAGACGGCCCTGCGCGCCGCCTAATGGGAGTGCAGCATCTTGATCCAGGCGGGATCGTGCATCAGCGGCCCCAGCACGGCCGTCAGTTCCGGCGCCAGCGTGGCGAACTCTTTCGGAATGAGGATCATGCGGTCGAATTCATCATGCGGTTTTTTGGCGACATGGAATAGCTTGCGCCAGGCCGGATGGGTGCGCAGCAGGATGTCGAGCGTGCGCCGCGTGACGATGGCCGCATCGACGCGCTGGCGCACCAGCTTGTCGAGCGTGACTTCCTCGTTGATGGCATCGTCGCGCTGGATGCGGCCGGCGCGCACCAGTTCATCGACCCCGAAATAGTAATAACCGAGCGACAGGCCGATATGCCTGCCCACCAGGGACTCGGGGCCTTCGTACTCGACCGGCTTGCTGGCCAGCGAAACGACCACGTCTTCGTCGTGCACGATCGGCGGCGACCACAGGTAGCGGGTGCGCGAATCGTCCTTGAACCAGGATGGGTTGACGCCGATGACCATGCCGTTCAGGCGGCCCAGCTCGAGTTCCATTTCCAGGCGCCGGCGCGGCAGGTAGACGGTGGTGAAATGGTGCTGCGTGAGGTGCTGGTTCAGGTAGCGCGCCATGTCGAAGTACAGGCCGACCTGCTTGTCGCGGTCGATGATATAGGGCGGCTTGAGGTGGTAGGCGTACAGCGTATAGTCGGCCGCACCGGCGCGCACGCCGGCAAACAGCAAACAGCACAGCAATAGATGGCGCAGCGAACTCATGAGTGAAGCCTAGCATTGTTCGCTGGCGCCAACAAGAGCGTGCATGGTAAGCTCAACGCCTGTGCCGCCGAGCCGATGCCCAGCCCATGCCCCTGCTCCTTGCCCTGCTCCTGCTCTGCCTGGCGCCCCTGGCGCGCGCCGCGGCACCCCTGTCGATCTGTTTCGAGGATGTCGCGCTGCCGCCGTGGAGCACGCCCGATGGCGGCGGCCTCGTGTTCACCCTGATGCAGCGTGTCGAGAGCGAGCTCGGCGAGCATTTCAAGTTCACCGCCATGCCCTGGAAGCGCTGCCTGCAAGAGCTCAAGGCCGGCCATGTCGACGCCGTGCTGGCCGGAGCCGCCTCCGACGAGCGGCGCAGCTTTGCCGCCTTTCCCACCCTGGCCGGCGGCAAGGAAGATGGCGCCTTGTCGCTGTATGAAGACCGGGTCCAGGTGTTCCTGCGCGTGGGCAGCGGCGCCAGCTGGGATGGACGGACCCTGGTCGTGCCCGACCACACCGTGGGCGCCCCGCCCGGCTACCTGATCACGGGCCTGCTGCGCGCGCGCGGCTACCAGGTGCGCGAATTGTCGAAGGTGCCGGCCGACAGCCTGCGCATGCTGGCCGACGGCATGGTCGATGCGGCCGTGCTGGCCATCACCGACGGCGCCAGGCTGATCGCGCTGGACGCGCGCCTGCGCGGGCGCGTGGCGATCGCCGCCGTGCCCTATTTCGCCGTGCCCGTGTACTTGATGGTGGCCAAGACAACGCGAGCGCGCGAGCCGCGCCGCATCGAGGCGATCTGGCGCGCCATCGGCGCCGTGCGCCATTCGGCCAGCTACCGCAAGCTCGAAGAAGCGGCCGGCATCAAACCCTAGTGTCGCTGGCGCGCAAATACGCGTACCATGCGCCTTTTCCTCGCGAATTGCCGTCATGGGTTTCAGCCTCGCCATCTGCACCGGCCTGCTCGGCCTGTTCATCGCTTTCCCCTTGCTGGCCATGCGGCGCAAGCGCCCCGCCAATTTCTGGCTCGGCATGTTTGTGTTTTCCCTGTCCTGGCTGTCGCTGGCCGACCTGTATGCAATCTGGCCGCACGCCTTCGGCCTGTTCGACTGGCCGCTGACGGGCATCGGCGCCTTTTTCTATTGTTATGTGCGCAGCATGACGGGCCTGGGCAATGGCCGGCGCCAGGGCTGGCATTTCCTGCCGCTGGCGGCCTGGTCGTTCGCGCTGCTGGGCGCGCGCCTGTTCGTACCCATCGGCGCGCTGCTGCGTTGGCTCAACCAGGGCGGCGAACCGGTGTTCGCCACCATCCTGCTCGCCTCCCAGCTGCTCGCCTGCGCGTATGCGGTGGCGGTGCTGTGGCGCCTGGCCCAGTACCGGCGCCGCGTGCGCGCCAATTACGCTTCGACCACCGGGCGCGACCTGAACTGGCTCAGGGGCGTGGCCATCATGCTGCTGGTCTTGCTGGCCTTGTGGCTGCCTGCGACATTGCTTGGCGGTATCTGGGGCTGGGGCCTGGTGCTGGGGCGCCTGGTGACCTTGTACTTCATGGGCTGGTCGGCGCTGCGCCAGCACGAAGTGTTCCTGCCGCCGCCCGAGCCCGAGCCCGCCGACAAGAACGACAAGTATGCACGTTCGGGCATGCACGATGCGGCGGCCCAGCTGATCGGCGAACGCCTCGCGCGGCGTGCCCTGCGCGAGCGCGATTTCCTTGATGGCGACATCAAGCTGACCGACCTGGCCGAACGGATTGGCACCTCGCCGCAATTGCTGTCCCAATACCTCAACGATGTCCAGGGCGTGAATTTCTTCGACTACATCAATGGCTTGCGCGTTGCCGAGGTGCAAAAAATGATGGGTGACCCGGCCCACGCGGAGCGCTCCCTGCTCGAGCTGGCGTTCGCGGCCGGCTTCAACAGCAAGTCCACCTTCAATGCCTCGTTCAAGAAAATCACCGGCATGGCTCCCTCGCACTGGCGCGCGATGGCGTCCGGGACGTCCGTGCCGATCGGCTAAGACGCCTGGACGGCGCCGCACCGGCACACTGGCGCCTTCCATGACTGCTCTTTAGGAAGGTTCCATGTCCCCATTTCGCACCAGCTTCGCCAGCTTTGCCCTGCTCCTGCTTTCCGCCTGCGGCGGCGGAGGCGGCACTACCGCGCCGGCCGCCCAAACGCCATCGGGCATCGTCCCGCCGCTCACACCAGCCGACCCGTCCAAGGGTGCAGGCGTGTTCGACGTCAATTACGGCCAGTTCCGCGGCGTCTACACCTTCCTCGACAATGGCCAGTTCTATGGCTTGCACTTTGTTTCCGGCAACACCCTGGCCGGCCAGCCGCACGGTTTTTTAACATCGAGCAATTCGCTCAGCAACCTTGAAGCCATTGCCTGGGCCAATTTCATCGACGATGTGAAGATGGTCGGTTCGCAGGAAAGCGCCGGGCGTTTCGGCCACAGTTTTGGCGGCAGCGGCGTCAACGTGGCCATCAAGGGTTCGATGGGCAGCTTCACGGCGGCCGCCAGCGTCCAGAAGACCCAGGCTTCGGTTTCGAGCAAGACCCTGTACAACGACCCGATCCCGCTGGCCACCCTGGCCGGCACCTACGGCGGCGTGATGCGCACGGTGGGCCTGGACAGGGTCCAGGAGGCGGTGGTCGGCTTCACGCTCAGTGCCAGCGGTGCCTTTAGCGTCAGCAATGCAGGCTGCGACTTCAGCGGCAAGCTGAGCCCGCATGGCAGCACCGGCATCTTCGACGTCGACGTCAAGGTGGGCGGCGTGGCCTGCCAGCTGAAAAATACGCTCAAGGGCATCGTCACGCCGCTGGGCATCTCCGCCGCCGCCACCTCGCTGGCCCTGCAACTCGATACGGCCGACGACGCGCAAAGCGCCGTCTTCATCCTGTCGCGCTAGTACTTTGGTGATCCCGTCCGGCTGGTGGCCGGATTTTCCCAGGCCCGGCATTGCGCCGGGTCTTTTTTTTGCCGCTTGCGCCCGCCCCCCGCCTGATGCACACTAAATCCTTGCTACAACCCAAGTACCGTCCATGCGCCGCTTCCTCGCCGCCCTTGTCGCGTTTGCCTGCAGCCTTCCGGCTGCCGGCCAGGGCATCGTGGTGCGCACGGCGGCCCAGGACAACAACACCCTCAAATATGATTTCCAGCATCCGCGCAAGCCGGGCATCTGCGTCGAAGTCATGCGCGCCGTGGAAGCGCTGGTTCCTGGACTGAGCTTCGAGGGCCTGGACAAGGCGCGTTCGCTCCAGCGCATCGAGAGCGAACTGGCCGAGGGCCAGATCGACGTGTTCTGCGCCCTGATCAAGACGCCTGCACGCGCCGCACGCTTCCAGTTCATCGACGTGCCGGTGTACACGGTGCGCCACAAGATCGCCGTGCGCGCCGACGACGCGATCGACGTCCGCAACCTCGACGAGATCCGCAAGCTCGGCGCCAATGGCGTCATCATCGTCTCGCGCGGCACGGCCCACGAAGAGTTGTTGCGCGCCGAACCGGGCCTGCTGCTCGACGCCAGCACGCGCGAGATCAACGTCAACCTGAAGAAGCTGCTGCACCAGCGCGGGCGCTTCTTCTACCACACCGAAAACGCCCTGCGCCACTACATCGAAGGGGAAGGCCTGGAAGGCAAGATCCGCCTGCTGCCCACGGTGTTCAAGGAAGACGGCCTGTATTTTGCCGCCTCGCGCGCGCTGCACCCGGCCACCGCGGCGCAACTCAAAAGCGCGCTGGCCAAACTGGCCGAACGGGGCCAGCTGCAAAAAATCTACACCAGCTACCGCGAAGACTGAGGGCCCGCCTGCGCGTAAAGTTGCCTGCACGTACAATGTTCGCTTGTGCCGCCGAGCCATCCAATATGCCTACGCCCCGCCGTTCCTGGCAAACCCTTGCCATCCTCGCCCTGACCCAAGTCCTCTCCTGGGGCACCCTGTATTACGCGCTGGCCATCGTCGCCCTCGATATCGCGCACGAAATGGGCTGGCGCAACGAGGTGGTGTATGGCGCGTTTTCCTGGTGCCTGCTGGTGGCCGGCCTGGCCGCCACGCCGGCCGGCGCGCTGCTCGACCGCTACGGCGGGCGCCGCGTGATGGCCGCCGGATCCCTGCTGTGCGGACTCGGCTTCATCGTGCTGGCGACGGCCCACAGCATCGCCGCCTACCTGGTCGCTTGGACGGTGCTCGGCGTGGCCATGGCCGGCGTGCTATATGAGGCGGCTTTCGCGACCATCAATTTCGAATTCGGCTTGCAGGCGCGCCAGGCCATTTCGCGCCTGACCCTGGTGGCCGGTTTCGCCAGCACCGTGTTCTGGCCGGTGACGCTGAAGTTGAATGCCTTGCTGGGCTGGCGCGAGACCTACCTGTGGTACGCCGCCATCCAGCTGCTGGTGTGCATGCCGCTGCACCTGATGCTGGGCACCCAGGGCGCGCCGATGCCAACGCACCAGGAGCGGCCCGACCACAGCCTGAAAGAAGCCTTGCGCCATCACGCCTTCTGGAAACTGGCCTTCGCCTTTGCCGCCAACAGCTTCGTGTTTTCGGCCTTGTCGGCGCACCTGATCCCGATCCTGCAACACTATGGCCACCCTGCCGGCACGGTCGTCTTCATGGCGGCCCTGATTGGGCCGATGCAGGTGCTCGGACGCATCGGCGAGATGACTTTCGCACGCCACATCGCGCCCCAGCAAGTGGGCAAATTTACGTTCGCGATGCTGCCACTGGCGTTGCTGGCCTTGCTGTTCTTCGGCGCGCACCTGGTGGCGGTGGGCCTGTTCTGCATCTTGTATGGCCTGTCGAATGGCATCTTGACCATCGTGCGCGGCACGATTCCGCAGCAGCTGTTTGGCGCGCGCAACTACGGCGCCATCTCCGGCGCGATGGCCGGGCCGGCCATGGTGGCACGCGCCGCCGGCCCGCTGGTCCTGGCCGGCGTGCTGCAGGCGAATGCCTCGCCGGCCTTGGTGTTCATGCTGCTGCTGTGCTGCGCGATCGCCTCCCTGCTGTTCTACTTGATGGCTGTACGTACCGCGCCGCCTGTCCCCAGCGCGATTGGTTCGTAGTACAGTGGCGCTTCCTTCATTGCCATGGAAGCTTTCGATGAACCGCCTCACCCGTCTTTACGCCACCGTGTTCGCCGCCATCGCCATGGGGTCGGCGTGCGCACAAACGCTCAACGCCGACGAGCAGCGCCTCGTTGCCCAGGTCAAGGCCAACACGCCTGCCATGCTTGGCTTGCTGGAGAAATCCGTCAACATCAATAGCGGCACGATGAACCACGACGGCGTGCGCGCCGTGGGCAAATTGTTCCGCAGCGAGTTCGTCCAGCTTGGCTTTACGACCACCTGGATCGACATGCCGCCCGACGTGAAACGCGCCGGCCACCTGGTTGCCGAACGCACGGGCAAGCAAGGCAAGCGCCTGCTGCTCATTGGCCACCTCGATACCGTGTTCGAAGCCGACAGCCCGGTGCAAAAATGGGAACGCCACGGCGAGCGCGTGCGCGGCCAGGGCGTCAACGACATGAAGGGCGGCGACGTCATCATCATCGGCGCCCTGCGCGCCCTGCATGCCATTGGTGCACTCGACAACACACGCATCAGCGTGATGTTCTCGGGCGACGAAGAAAACGCCGGCGAACCCAAAGCCGTATCGCGCCGCGACCTGGTGGCACTGTCCAAGCGCAGCGACATCGCCCTCGCCTTCGAAGGCACGGTGCTCGACAAGGACGGCAAGGCCACTGGCACCATCGGCCGGCGCGCCTCGTCCTCCTGGGAGCTGGACGTGCACGGCAAACAAGGCCACTCGTCCGGCATCTTCGGCAAGAACGCCGGCTACGGCGCCGTATTCGAAGCGGCACGCATCCTCGACACCTTCCGCCAGCAAGTGCCCGAGCCGGACCTGACGTTCAATCCCGCCGTGATCCTGGGCGGCACCGACATCAGCTACGACGAAGGCAGTGCCAAGGGAACGGCCTTCGGCAAGACCAACGTCGTGCCCAACACGGTGACGGTGAAAGGCGACCTGCGCTTCCTCTCCGACGAGCAGCGCGACCGCGTGCGCGCCAAGATGCGCAGCATCGTCGCACAAAACCTGCCCGGCACCAGCGCCGCGATTGTGTTCCACGATTCCTATCCACCGATGGCGCCCACGCCGGGCAACCTGAAAGTGCTCGAGACCTATTCACAGGCGAGCTTCGACGCCGGCCTGGGCGCGATTGCCGCCTTGCCACCGGGCCAGCGCGGCGCCGGCGACGTGCAGTTTGTCGCGCCCTTCGTCGACAGCCTCGATGGCCTGGGTGCGAGCGGGCGCGGCGCACATTCGCCGGACGAAGACCTCGATATCAGCTCGATCGAACGGGCCACGATCCGCACCGCGATCCTGTTATACCGCCTGACCCGCTAAAGCGTGCGCCGCGCTTGCGGCACTCTTGCTAGGGTGGGCCTCATGCCCATCCAACGCGCCCTCTCCTTGCTGTTGATCGTGGCCCTGCTGCTCTCCTGCGGTGGCGGCAGCGGTCCGGTCGTCACCAATCCCGGCGCCACCACCGGCACGCTGACCATCAACATCAACAACCTGCCTGCGACCGTGCCGGCGTCGGTGCATGTCACCGGCCCCGGAAGCTACGCCAGCGACTTGAGTCAGTCCGGCAGCCTGAGCGCGCTGGTGCCCGGCAAATATACGATCACGCCAGGCGTCGTCAACGGCCCCGGCACGAGCTATGCGCCCACGCTGGCGACCCAAAGCACCACCGTCGCTGCGGGCAGCACCACCAGCGTGAGCGTCAGTTACAGCGTCATTCCACTGGCGCTGGCGGCGCGCGTGTTCGTCACGGGCCTGGACGGCCCCGTGTTCCTGACCGCCCCGCCTGGCGACACGCGCCAATTCATCGTCGAACGCACGGGCCGCATTCGCATCGTGCAAAACGGCGCTTTGCTGACGACGCCTTTCCTCGACTTGCGCAGCAGCGTCAGCACCGATGGCGAGGCGGGCATGCTGTCGCTCGCGTTCGACCCGCTGTACCTGGCCAACGGCTACTTCTATATCTACTACGTTGACCTGAACCACAACATCGTCGTCGAACGTCGCCAGGTCAGCGCCGACCCCAACCTGGCCGGTACGGGCGCGCCGCTGGTGCTGCTCAGGATTGCCCACCCGAGCTACACCAACCACTTCGGCGGCCTGGCCACCTTCGGCCCCGACGGCCTTTTGTATATCGGCACAGGCGACGGCGGCGGCGCCGGCGACCCGCAAGGCAACGCCCAGAACGACGCCTCGAAACTGGGCAAGCTGCTGCGCGTGAATCCCGCACAAACGCCGCTGCAAGTGGAGACCTGGGCCAAGGGCCTGCGCAATCCATGGCGCTTCACCTTCGACGGCACGCGCCTGTATGTGGCCGATGTGGGGCAGGACCTGCGCGAAGAAATCGACATCGTCGACGGTCCGCCACCGGGCCTGAACTATGGCTGGAACATCATGGAAGGCAGCAGCTGCTACAACACCGCAACGTGCCAGCATGCTGGCCTGGTCTTGCCCGCCCTCGACTACGTGCATGGCGACGCCAATGGCTGTTCCATCATCGGCGGCTTCGTCTACCGTGGCGCCGCCATGCCTGAACTGGCCGGGCACTATTTCTATTCCGACTATTGTGCCGGTTTCCTGCGCAGCTTCGTCTATAGCGGCGGCATTCCAACGATGCGCACCGACTGGGGCATCAGCGGCCTGGGCAGCATCGTTTCCTTCGGCCGCGACGCCGACGGCGAGCTGTATCTGCTGTCGGACAACGGCACGGTATACAAAATCGGCAGGGCGCCAGCGCCGAAGCAGTAGAATCTCTGGGCGCAATCTCGCGCTTGAGAGACGTCCATGGCCCGCATTACCCTTGATTTTCCCGAACACCAGTACTACTACAGCACGCCCCTGACGGTGCGCGTGACCGACATCAACGGCGCCAACCACCTTGGCAATGATTCGATGATCTCGATGATTTCCGAAGCGCGCGCCCGCTTCCTGTTCGAATTCGGCGTGCCCGAAACGGAGCGCGACGGCACCGGCATCATCGTGACGGATCTGGTGACGACCTACCGCGCCGAAGCCCACGCGCGCGACCAGCTGCTGTTCGAAGTGGGCGTCATGGACTTCAACAAATACGGCGGCGACATCACCTTCCGCATCACCCGGCCCAAGGACAAGGCCCTGGTCGCAATGGCCAAGTCCGGGTTCGTTTTCTTCAACTACAAGACCAGCCAGGTGGTGGCGATGCCGGACGAATTCCGCGCAAAGTTCGAGCGCGTCAACTGGGTTGACTAGACTCTAGCTACTGGCTGCTAGAAGTGGCAGGCGGCTTCCGCCCCAGACGCGACAATCGCTCCTTGTTGACGCATGGTGGGTAACGCTTCGCTCACCCACCCTACGCCACTTTATGGGACCCTGGCAGAGGCGTAGGGTGGGTGAGCGCACCGCGCGTTACCCACCACGCGCCAGGTGGCGCCGGCCACACCACTGGCCGCTCCTGGCCAATTTGAGCCTATCAGCTGTTGTGGCATTGCCCATCTGTGACTTGGTGTCAACCCTATCAAGCAATCACCGCCGCAGTAACTGGCGAAACCATTGTCCACCCCATAGCCTGATACAGGGCCCGGCCCTGTTCCGTGGCCACCAATACGCCAACTCGAGCGCCTTGAGCGATGGACAGGTTGCCCAGAGTCGTCATCACGACTCGTCCCAGCCCCTTCCTTTGATGCGCCGGTTCAGTGACGATCTGGTCAAAAGTGGCAATGCCGTCGCTATGGGCTACGCGCCCCCTTGCCGCTAATTGTCCATCCATATCTCTGAGCTCGGCATCGGTGACCGTGCCCAACGTGGACAGGGACAGCCGGTAGCCATCATGTATGACTGCTGCGGTGTCATTCAGGGCCGCCGCCATCAAGTATTCCGGCGGTTGGATTTGCCAATTTTCACGCAAGAACGGAATGACCTGGTCCGCGTGCGCACACACTTTGAGCCAGGTTCCTGGAGTCTGTAAACTGCTGGCGAGCTCGCGCAGGACTTCCGCGTCATAGTCGACGATGACATGGCGCTCCAAGTGTTCAGGAAGCCCCAAGTCAATCTTGCAACCGTAGTCTTGTCGTACGGGCGCTGCTTTATTCCTCGTCAGAGTCCATCCAGTAGCCCACGCTGTCGCAGTTGGAACCACATCAAATCGTCCGGCAGTCTTGCTCAATTTCGCTCTCTCCATCAATTGCAGGCACTGTTCGCTTTGGTGTCCTGACATTCGGACACCCTCGGTCTCACATCAATGAGATGTCCCTTTGTCAGAGCTGGCACTACGCACTCGTGACGGGCATCCGGCGCGTGAAGAAGATCATCGGGCCGGTTGCGCCACGGTCGAGATTACTCAGGCCAATCACGATGTAGCCGGCGCGCGGGTAGATCCACAGTGCGCCGTTCATGCCGGGCGCGCTGCCGTTGTGGCCGAACATGCGGGTCTCGCCGGCGCCGTCGTGCAGGAAGCACAGGCCGGTGCCGTCGCCCGCTCCGTTCGCTTCCGTGGCTTCGTCCAGCATGGCCTTCGATATCAATTTACCGGACTGCAGGGCCTGGGCAAACGCGAACAGGTCGCGCGCGGTCGAATAGCCGCCACCGGCCGCCATGCCCCGATATGGCAGGGTGTCCGTGTTCAAGGTCCACACGCCATCGCGGCGCATATAGCCTTTGGCGCGGCGAGGGACGTCGACTTCTTCCGGCAGAGAGGCCGTGTTCTTCATGCCGGCTGGCTGGTAGACGAACTTGTCGACGTAATCGTAGTAGGACATGCCGCTCACGCGTTCGATCACCGCGCCAAGCAGCACGTAGCCGTAATTTGAATACTGGAAGTCCGTGCCGGGTTCTTTGAGCAGGGGGCGCGCACCGAACTGGGTGATATAGCTGTCGTGGTCGCGCAGCTTGAGGCGGTAGGACGCGAAGCTGGGACCAAAGAAGTCCCCGGTGCCGCCGGTATGGTTCAGCAGGTGGCGGATGGTCACCTTGCTCGCCAGTTCCTTGTTGGGGTAATCCGGCAGGAATTTGGAAAGCGTATCAGACATGGCGATCTTTTTCGCTTCCACCATCTGCAAGATCGCCACGGCGGTGAACATCTTGTTCATCGAACCGATGCGGAACTGGGTATCCGCGTTGACGGCGGCGCCGGTTTCCCGGTCCGCCAGTCCCCACGCTTGTTCCAGCAAGACCTTGCCGTTGCGCGCCACCAGCAACTGGCCAGCAAAGAGATCTTGTTTGGCCAGCTCTGTCGCGCGCTGCCTGAGCGCCTCGATCGCCTCGGCTTCGCCAATACGCGTGACGGGTTCGGGAGTCGCTGCTTGCGAAATCGATGTCACCGCAACAATAATGATGAGGAAGGCGAAGCGTCTGAGCATGGTTTTCTATCTGCGTTGTTTGGTCGCCGCCGATTGTACGCGTAAATAGTTGGAACTTTTCGGGACCTGGACGGGAATATCAATAAAGACAGATGAGACATGACCACTGACCACTCCGACATCGAGCTGTTGCGCCAGGTGCGCGCCGGGACGACGGCCGCCTTCCAGGCCCTGTACCGGCGCCACCAGGGCCCGCTTTACCGCTTCGCGCTGCTGCGCTGCGGTTCGGCCGATACGGCTGCCGATGTCGTGCAGGAGGTGTTCATGGGCGTGCTGACCGACAGTTTCAAATTCGACCCGCTGCGCGGCCTGTTCCAGAACTTCCTGTTCGGCGTGGCGCGCAACCTGATCCTCAAGCACGAGGCCCCGCGCCAGCGCCTGGCCAGTTTGCCGGAAGCGGGCGAGGACGAAGAGGGTGCGATGGAAGCGGGCAGCGATGCCGGCGAACCGCTCAAACGCATGCTCGAGAACGAGTTGGCCGAGCAGGTGCGGCGCGCGCTGGCGCAGTTGGCCCCGCACTACCGCGACGTCGTCATCCTGTATGAAATGCACGAACTGTCTTACCTGGAGATCGCCGATATCTGCCAGGTCGATATTGGCACCGTCCGCTCGCGCCTGTCGCGTGGCCGGGCGGCCCTGGTCAAGCGCCTGGCGCCGGCCAAGATGCACGCAGCCTGAACGGGCATGGATATGGATACCGATAGAGACCCGCAGCTTCAAGCCCATTTCGACGCCTTGCGCGCCGGTGTGGCGAGCATGTCGAGCCCGCCCGCCGTCGAGCAGGCCTTGCTGGCCGCCTTCGCGCGCCAGCACACGCCGCGCCCCTGGTACCGCCGCCTGTCGCTGCCGCAATGGGGCATGGCCGGCGTGGGCAGTGGCGCCGTCGCCCTGCTCGCCTTGCTGCTGCTGGTGCAGCCAGGCACGCACGGCCCGGTACAGCTGATCACCCGCGACGATGGCGGCACCTTCCTCGCACTCGAACCGCTTGACCGGATCGAGCAGGAACCGGCGCCGCGCATGGTCGAAACTGAATTGCCGCGCAGCGCGCTGACGGCCATCGGCCTGCCGGTGTCGCCCGAAACGGCGGGCGAGTCGGTGCGCGCAGAAATGCTCGTCGCCGCCGATGGCGCGCCGCTGGCCGTGCGCCTGTCCACCAACCAATCACCCTGACCACCGACCGAGGACACCATGAACACCCAGAAACTCCTGCTTGCCAGCCTGCTGGCCCTGGCCTTCGCGCCCGCCATGGCCGACGAGGCCGCCGACGAGCCCGTCGTGCACAAGGAAGTGCGGATCCATCAGATCGACATCGGCAACCACGAAAGCCGGGCGCATCCGCGCGTGGTCAAGAACGCGCCCTATAGCGCCGAATCGGTGACCGAGAGCGTGCAGAACCTGGCCGACGGCAACCAGATCGCCAACCGTCACAGCACGATGAATTACCGCGACAGCGCCGGGCGCACGCGCCAGGAAGTGCGCGACGACAAGGGTGAAGGCCTGGTCGTGACGATCCGCGACGGCGGCACCACCATCATCCTCAAGCCGGCCGACAAGACGGCCGTCAAGTTCAGCATGGACCAGATCTCGGCCCAGGCCGGCGAGATGGCGCGCGCCAAGATCGAACAGATGCGCAAGGATGGCAAGCTGCCCGACAGCACCATCGTCAAGCGCGTCGAGCGTGTCGATGGCGAGGCCGGCAAGAATATCCGCGAAGAAGTGCGCATCCGCGTCGCCGAGCGCCTCGACGAGCGCAAGATGGGCGAGCACGTGTCGGCCCTGGTGGCCGGCGCCATGGGGGACATGAAGTGGTCGGGCAAGTCGGTGGCCAAGGACCTGGGCACGCGCGACTTCGAGGGCGTCAAGGCCGAGGGCAAGCAGCGCAGCTTCGAGATCCCGGCTGGCGCGATGGGCAACAAAAATGCCATCACCGTCACCGACGAAACCTGGGTCTCGCCGGAGCTGCATGTGACGGTCTATTCGAAGCACAGCGATCCGCGCTCGGGCGATCGGATCTTCCACCTGGCCAACCTCAAGCGCGAAGAACCGGCGGCATCGCTGTTTACGATCCCGTCCGACTACACGGTCAAGGACGCGCTGGAGCAGATGCGCGCGCGCGTGATGGTGGAGAAAAAGTAAGGGCTTGGGTGGGCGGGCGCGCCGCGCTCGCCCACCGTTTTTAGCGCACGGCGAGGCGCTTGTCGAACCACTCGTCGATCATGTTCTTTTCGTAGCGCAGCGACTCGCTGCTGAAGTAGCGGTTGTGGTGGTACATATAGTTCATGTCGCTCAAGTCGTCCTGGCCGCTGGCGAGCACCTTGCCACCTTCGCTCAGGGTGTAGCGCAAGGTCATGCGCGGCCAGTCGGCGCCGCCTTTCAGGATCCGGATTTCCTTGCCGGAGTGGGCCGATGGCCACAGATGCCCGGCCAGGTCGACATCGAGCACCTCGATCGTCAAGTCCTGGCCGGCCGGCAGGCGCGCCGCCAGTTTATTGAAATGATCACTGATCTCGCGCAGGATCTGGTCACGGTCGATGGACGAGAACGGCATGTCCATATATTGTTCCGGATGCACGAAAGTGACGGTCGCGCCAGCCATGGCCCCGGCGGCCGGCAGGGCCAGGGTGGCGGCCAGGCTGACTTTCAGTAGCAATTTATTCATGGCAAAGCCCTCCTCAAGATAATACTCCAGCAATCAATATACGCCGTTTCGAGGCGCCATTTGTCACGCGGTGTGGGCAGTTTGTATCGAATTGTGAGATCGTGGACGCCACAATCAAAAATATGTCTTGCATCGCCAGAAAAGACATTTATTATTGCCTGTTGTTAAGGGGCGTATGTCGTACTACAATCGCTGCGCAGCCGTGCTCATCCATGGGGGAAGCACGGCGTCCTGTTCGACTCCACATTGGAACACGTACACATGTCTTTTTTGTCTTCGGCAACGCCCAAGTTAGCCCCATGGAAAGTGCTACTGGTTGATGATGAGCCTGATATTCATGACATCACCAAGCTGACGCTGAGCCGTTTTCGGCTCGACGGGCGCGCACTGACCTTTGTCCATGCCTACAGCGGCGTCGAAGCGAAGGAAGTGCTGTCGCGCGAAAAAGATATCGCCCTGGTGTTCCTCGACGTGGTCATGGAAAAGGAAGACAGCGGCCTTGAAGTGGCGCGCTGGATGCGCCAGGAGCTCGACAACCAGTTCACGCGCATCGTGCTGCGCACGGGCCAGCCGGGCCAGGCGCCGGAAGAGCGCGTGATCGTCAATTACGACATCAACGACTACAAGGAAAAGACGGAACTGGACCGCACCAAGCTGTTCACGACCACCTTTGCCGCCCTGCGCGCCTACCGCGACATCATGAAGGTCGAAGAAGCGCGGCGCGTGCAGCTGACCTACCGCGAAGGCCTCGAGCGCGTCATCGCCGCCTCGGCCCATATTTTCCAGCAGCGTAACCTGAAGGACTTCGCCAGCGGCTTGCTGCAGCAGGTCGTCGCCTTGCTGCGCCTGGAAAAAAGCATGCTGTTGCGCCTGTCGGGCGCCTCGGTCATCACCGGCGAGACGGAATATGAAATCCTCGCGCAAATCGGCGAGATGGACCAGGGCGTGATCGGCCCCGAACTGATGGCCCAGTTGGACGATGCGCGCAGCAACCGCATCTCCAGGCTGCATGGCGACACCTATGTGGGCTACTTCCCCAACAGCAGCGGCAAGGCGTCTTTGCTGGTGTTGAAGGGTGTGGAAGAGATTTCCGATATCGACGCGCAGTTGCTCGAAGTGTTTTGCTCGGGCGTGGCGATCGCTTTCGACAATATCCTGCTCACGCAAGAGATCACCGATACCCAGGCCGAACTGATCCTGCGCCTGGGCGACGTGGTCGAGTCGCGTTCGAACGAAGCGGGCAACCACGTGCGCCGCATGGCCCAGATCTGCCACTTGCTGGCGCACCGTTCCGGCATGTCGGACGACGAGACGGCGGTGCTGATGCACGCCTCGCCGATGCACGATATCGGCAAGATTTCCACGCCGGACGCGGTGCTGCTCAAGCCGGGCAAGCTCGACGCGGCCGAGTGGGAGATCATGAAGAAGCATCCGGAAGTGGGCCTGTCGATCCTGGACGGCTCGCAGCGCCCGATCCTGCGCGCGGCGGCCGTGATCGCCCACCAGCACCACGAGAAATTCGATGGCAGCGGCTACCCGCAGGGCTTGAAGGGGCACGACATCCACAAGTACGCACGCATTGTCGCCGTGGCCGACGTGTTCGATGCCTTGATGCACAAGCGCTGCTACAAGGAAGCATGGCCGGTGCCACAAGTGGTGGAACACTTGCGCGAAGTGGCCGGCAAACACCTCGACCCGGTCTATGTCGATATCTTGATCGACAACATCGACGAAGCCCTCGACATCAACCGCCGTTTCCCTGACTAAAACTTCGGGGTCACATCTGACATTCGGACACGGGCTCTACCTTCGGGGTCACAT
>JAZJYP010000165.1:0-1674 GCA_040390345.1 Pseudomonadota bacterium
GCACCACCTGGTGTTCGAAGTGCTGGACAACTCGATTGACGAATCGCTGGCCGGCTATTGCACCGAGATTCACGTCACGATCCACTCGGATAACTCGATCTCGATTACCGACAATGGCCGCGGCGTACCGACCGGCATGAAGATGGACGACAAGCACGAGCCAAAGCGCAGTGCGGCCGAGATCGTGATGACCGAACTGCACGCGGGCGGCAAGTTCGACCAGAACTCGTACAAGGTCTCGGGCGGTTTGCACGGCGTGGGTGTGTCGTGCGTGAATGCACTGTCGAAACTGCTGAAGCTGACCATTCGCCGCGACGGCAAAGTGCACCAGATGGAATTCGTGCGCGGCGTGCCGCAAGACCGCAACCTGGAAGTGATCAACGGCTTCCAGTGCTCGCCAATCCGCGTCACCGGCACCACCGACAAGCGCGGTACCGACGTGCACTTCTGGGCCGACGAAGACATCTTCACGCACGTGGAATTCCACTACGAGATCCTGGCCAAGCGGATTCGCGAACTGTCGTTCCTGAACAATGGCGTGAACATCAAGCTGACCGACCAGCGCACCGGTAAGGAAGAGATTTTCAATTTCGAAGGCGGCACGCGCGGCTTCGTGGAATACATCAACAAGGCCAAGACAGTACTGCACCCGACCGTGTTCCAGGCCACCGGCGAGCGTATGTCGGACCAGAACACGAATATTTCGGTGGACGTGTCGATGCAGTGGAACGACGCCTACAACGAACAAGTGCTGTGCTTCACGAATAACATTCCCCAGCGCGACGGCGGCACCCACCTGACCGGCTTGCGTGCGGCGATGACGCGCGTGATCAACAAATACATCGACGAGCACGACTTTGCCAAGAAGGCCAAGGTTGAAATCAGCGGCGACGACATGCGCGAAGGCTTGACCTGCGTCTTGTCCGTCAAAGTGCCGGAGCCGAAGTTCAGCTCGCAGACCAAGGACAAGCTGGTGTCGTCCGAAGTGCGCGGCCCGGTCGAAGAGATCGTCGCCAAGACGCTGACCGACTATCTGATGGAAAAGCCGAACGACGCGAAGATCATTTGCGGCAAGATCGTCGAAGCGGCGCGCGCCCGTGAAGCTGCGCGCAAGGCGCGTGACCTGACCCGCCGCAAAGGCATCATGGACGGCTTGGGCCTGTCAGCCAAGCTGGCCGACTGCCAGGAAAAAGACCCGGCCCTGTGCGAACTGTACATCGTCGAGGGTGACTCGGCAGGCGGCTCGGCCAAGCAAGGGCGCGACCGCAAGTTCCAGGCGATTTTGCCCCTGCGCGGCAAGGTGCTGAACGTGGAGAAGGCGCGCTTTGAAAAAATGCTCTCGTCCGAGCAGATCACGACCTTGATCGCGACCCTGGGCACTTCGATTGGCCAGGACGAGTTCAACATCGACAAGCTACGCTATCACCGCATCATCATCATGACCGATGCGGACGTTGACGGCGCCCACATCCGCACCCTGCTGCTGACCTTGTTCTACCGCCAGATGCCGCAGCTGGTCGAGCGCGGCCACATTTACATCGCGCAACCGCCGCTGTACAAGGTCAAGGCCGGCCGCGACGAGCGCTACCTGAAGGATGACGCCGAAGAAGCCAGCTACATGATGAACGTGGCGCTGAGCACCGCCGCGCTGACCCCGCGCGAAGGCGCCGATCC
>JAZJYP010000166.1:0-4755 GCA_040390345.1 Pseudomonadota bacterium
TCGTGCGGGCCGCACAGCACTTCAAAGCCGCCTTCTTCGTCGGCCACCACGTCTTCGGCGCCCGCTTCGAGGGCGCATTCCATCAGCGCGTCTTCGTTGGTGCCGGGGGCGAACAGGAACTGGCCGCAATGCTTGAACATGAAGGCCACCGAGCCTTCGGTGCCCATATTGCCACCATATTTATTGAAGGCGTGGCGCACTTCGGCCACCGTGCGCACGCGGTTGTCGGTCATGCAGTCGACGATGATGGCGGCGCCGCCGATGCCGTAGCCTTCGTAGCGCACTTCCTCGTAATTGACACCCTCCAGGCCGCCCGAGCCGCGCTGGATGGCGCGCGTGACGTTTTCCTTCGGCATATTGGCGTCAGCGGCCTTGTCGACGGCCAGGCGCAGGCGCGGATTGGCCGCGATATCGGCCCCGCCCATGCGCGCTGCGACGGTGATTTCCTTGATCAGGCGCGTCCAGATTTTGCCGCGCTTGGCATCCGTGGCGGCCTTCTTATGCTTGATATTGGCCCATTTGCTGTGTCCAGCCATGTCGAATCGTCCTTCGAGGGTATGCAAGAGTGGCCAATATTTTACCATAGCGCCCCTTCGGAGCCGCCGCCGACGCGCTTGCCGGAATCGTTTTACAATCGACGCATGACCGCCACCACCGCCCCCAGCACCGCCCGACCCATCCTTGTCGCCGGCCTGGCCATTGCGATCGGGGGCGCCGTGCTGTTTTCCACCAAGGCCATCGTGGCCAAGCTGCTGTACCGCTACCAGATCGACGCCGTCACCCTGATCGCCTTTCGCATGCTGTTTTCCTTGCCCGTGTTCGCGGCCGTGGCACTGTGGAAGATGCGCACGGAAGCGCCGCTGTCAACGCGCGACCGCTGGCGCTTGCTGGGCATGGGCCTGGTCGGCTACTACCTTTCGAGCATGCTCGATTTCGTCGGCCTGCAATACATCACGGTGGGTCTCGAGCGCCTGATCCTGTTCCTCACACCCACCTTCGTGCTGTTGATGACGTCCTTCTTCCTCAAGCGCGCCATCAGCCGCATCGAATGGCTGGCGCTGGCCCTGTCCTACTGCGGCATCGTGCTGGTGTTCCTGCACGACCTGCATGCGGGCGCCGGCAGCACCGTGCTGGGCTCCCTGTGCGTGCTCGGCGCCGCCTTTGCCTATGCCGTCTACCTCTTGATGTCGGGCGAAATGGTCCAGCGTATCGGTTCGCTGCGGCTGGTGTCGTATGCGATGTGCGTCTCCAGCGCCGCCTGCCTGGCCCAGTTCTTCCTCTTGCGCCCGGCCAGCCTCCTGATCCAGCCGGCGCCCGTGTACTGGCTTTCGCTGGTGAACGGTATATTCTGTACGATCTTCCCGGTCTTCATGACGATGGTGGCGGTCCAGCGCATCGGCGCGGCCACGGCCTCGCAGGCGGGGATGATCGGCCCGGTGTCGACCCTGTTCCTGGGGGCGTTGATCCTGGGTGAACCGATTACCGCCGTCCAGCTGGCCGGCACCGTGCTGGTGCTGGGCGGGATTTACCTGCTGTCCAAGAAAAAATAGGAATCGCATCATGAAATATCGCATCGCCCTGATTGCCCATGACATGAAAAAGGACGACATGATCACGCTCGCTGCGGAATACGTCGACTTCCTGCGCGGCTGCATCCTGACGGCCACCGGTACCACCGGCGGGCGCCTGGCCAATGAGCTGGGCCTGACGGTCGAGCGCAAGCATTCCGGCCCTTTCGGTGGCGACCTGCAGATTGGCGCTGACCTGGTCGAGGGGAAGATCGATTGCGTGATCTTCCTGCGCGACCCGATGACGCCGCAGCCGCATGAACCGGACATCAACGCACTGGTGCGCGCCTGCGACGTGCACAACGTGGCCTGCGCGACCAACTTGTCGTCGGCCCACCTGGTGCTGTCGCAACTGAAGGCGGCCGCAAAAAAATAGTCCTTATTAGTACAAATTGGCAATGGAGCAAACCATGAGCAAAGCAATTCGCATCGAACAAACCGGCGGCCCGGAAGTGATGGCGCTGGTGGACGTGGAAGTGGGCGAACCAGGCCAGGGCGAGGCGCGCGTGCGCCACGAAGCCATCGGCCTCAATTTCGTCGACGTGTACTACCGCACGGGCCTGTACCCGCGCCCCCTGCCCACCGGCCTGGGCATGGAAGGGGCGGGCATCGTGGAAGCGGTGGGCCCGGGCGTGACCCATGTGCGGGTGGGCGACCGCGTGGCCTACGCCGGCCATCCGCCGGGCGCCTATGCCCAGGTGCGCAATATGCCCGCTGCCGTGCTGCTGGTGCTGCCGGAAGCGATTTCCTTTGAAACGGCGGCCGCCGCCATGCTCAAGGGCTTGACGGTGCAGTACCTGTTCAAGCGCACCAAGGTGCTCAAGCCGGGCGACACCATCTTGTTCCATGCCGCCGCCGGCGGCGTGGGCCTGGTGGCCTGCCAGTGGGCCAGGGCGCTGGGGGTGACGATGATCGGCACGGTCGGCTCGGACGCCAAGGCCGAACTGGCGAAGGCGCACGGCTGCGCCCATGTCATCAACTACAACAAAGAGAATTTCGTCGAGCGCGTCATGGAGATCACCGGTGGCAGGAAAGTCTGCGCCGTGTACGACTCGATCGGCAAGGATACCTTTATCGGTTCGCTCGACTGCCTCGAGCCGATGGGCATGATGGTCAGCTATGGCGCCGCGTCCGGGCCGATTCCGCCATTTTCGCTCAACGAGCTCGCGTCGCGCGGTTCCTTGTTCATCACGCGACCGTCGCTGTTCGCCTATTCGGCGCGGCGCGAGGACCTGGAAAAGATGGCGGCCGACCTGTTTGCGGTGCTCGAGAGCGGGGCGGTGAAGATCGACATCCACAAGCGCTATGCTCTCGCCGACGTGGCCCAGGCCCATATCGAACTGGAGTCGCGCGCCACCACGGGCTCGTCGATTCTGCTGCCTTAGGAGACCGCGTGGGCACACGTGCCCACCCTACCGTCGGGTGGGCCCATGGGCCCACGCGGTGGAAATTCAACCTTCCTTTTTCAGCTCGATGGTGCGGGCGGTGCCGCTCGGGCCGGGGAAGTCGGCAAAGGCGCTGTGCACCAGCGCCGGCATCATTTCCGGTGTCGACATCTGGCGGCTGGTGTTGCGCACGGTGACGTCGAACAGGCGCTTGTGGTCGGCAAGCGACTTGATCGACACCTTCACTTCACGCTGGTAGTTGTGCACGGTGCGCTCGGTCCAGTCCGGGCTGCCCATCCAGAACGGGTCGTAGTACGGGCGATACCAGCCGTGCCAGTACGGGCGCCAGTAGCCGAAATGGCTGTAAGTCATCGGATAGCTCAGCTCGACCACGCGTACCGGGATATCGGTCGTCATGAAATGCAGCGATACCGTCAGCGCCGGCTTGCCGCTGGCCTCGTGGAAGCCCAGCCTGTCGAGCTCGGCGCGCACCAGGTTCTGGTAGCTGTGCAGTTCCAGCGTGTCCTCAGCCGCGGGCGGCGCCTCGAATACATAGGTCTTGTCGGCCATCTGGGCCGGCCACTGGTGGAAGGTGGTGACGTCGCTGCGGATCGTCGTCGCGCAGCCGGCCAGCAGCAGCAGCAGGGCGGCAGTGGCAATAAGGAGTGGACGTTTCATGGCAGTCTCCATGGTGGGGCATTATCCAGTCTATGAATAGGCATGGTATTTCGCAGGTATTTTACAGTTTGTTACCCTGCGCACATCACCGAAACATGGGGAGGGCAGCCGGCCCCGGTATTGGTAAAATAGCGCTTCTTGCCACCGTCCCTCCCGCCATCTTATGCGTACCGATATCCCCCAGACCATCTTCAGGAAAGACTATACGCCTCCGAGCTACCTGGTCGACACCGTTGAACTGGGGTTTGACCTCGATCCGGCGCGCACCATTGTCGCGAGCCGCCTGACGATGCGCCGCAATCCGCAGGCCGCCTCGCGCGATATCGAGTTGTATGGTGAAGACATCGTGCTCGTGGCCCTGCGCATGAACGGCAAGCTGCTCGGTGCGCGCGACTACCACGTTGAAGGCAAGCTGCTGCGCATTCCCAAGGCGCCGGCTGAGGTGACGCTGGAAATCGAAACGACCTGCGCACCCGAAAAGAACACCACGCTGAATGGGCTGTACACCTCGAACGGGAACTTCTTCACGCAATGCGAGGCCGAAGGCTTCCGCGCCATCACCTGGTTCCCGGACCGCCCGGACGTGATGGCCAAATACACGGTGATGCTGCGCGCCGACAAAACGCTGTATCCGGTGCTGCTTTCGAACGGCAACCTGGTCGAACAGGGCGAGCTGCCCGGCGGGCGCCATTACGCCAAGTGGGAAGACCCGTTCAAGAAACCGTCCTACCTGTTCGCGCTGGTGGCGGCGCGCCTGGTGTGCCAGGAAGAGACCTACACCCTCAAGTCCGGCCGCGACGTGCTGTTGCAGGTGTGGGTGGAAGAGGGCAACCTCGACAAGACCGATTACGCGATGGTCTCGCTGAAGAACTCGATCCGCTGGGACGAGGAGCGCTTCGGCCTGGAGCTGGACCTGGACCGCTTCATGATCGTGGCCGTGTCCGACTTCAATATGGGCGCGATGGAAAACAAGGGCCTGAACATCTTCAACACCAAGTTCGTATTGGCCAATGCGCGCGTGGCCACCGACATCGACTACGCCGGCATCGAGGCCGTGGTGGGCCACGAATACTTCCACAACTGGACCGGCAACCGCGTCACCTGCCGCGACTGGTTCCAGCTGT
>JAZJYP010000167.1:0-5040 GCA_040390345.1 Pseudomonadota bacterium
AATGGGTGTGGGGTTTATACATCAGGTTATCGTGTCGGCGTCGTGTTCCAGTTTTTCCAGTTGCTGCCGACGTTGACGATCGCGGAGAACATCATGCTGCCGATGGACTTCTGCGACACCTGGCCCGTCAAGGAGCGCCTGCCGCGCGCCATGGCGCTGTTGGAGCGCCTTGGCATCGCCGACCAGGCCGGCAAGCTGCCGGTGCACCTGTCCGGCGGCCAGCAGCAGCGCGCGGCGATTGCCCGCGCACTGGCCAATGACCCGGCCCTGATCGTCGCCGATGAACCTACCGGCAACCTCGATTCGCGTACGTCGGACGATGTCATGCAGCTGTTCGCCCAGTTGGCGGGACAGGGCAAGACGGTGCTGATGGTCACGCACGAACGCGACCTGACGCGCTACTTCAAGCGGTCCATCACGCTTGTCGATGGCTGTGTGATGCAGGAAGGGGAGAGCCGTTATGCTTAACCCGCGCTGGATCAAGGTCACGCGCGACGTTGGCCTGTCGTGGCGGCGCGTGCTGATGATGGTGCTGGCGATCGCCGCTGGCGTGTTCGGCCTGGGCACCATGCTCAGCTCCTACACGCTGCTCGATCGTGAAGTCACGCGCAGCTACCTCGCCACCAATCCGGCTTCGGCCGCGCTCGAGCTCGAAAACATCGACGACGCACTGCTGGCCGCCGTGCGCGAACGCCCCGGCATCCTCGCCGCGCAAGCGGGCACACGCCTTGGCGCCCGCATCGAAGCCAGGCCGGGCCAGTGGATGCCCTTGTTGCTGTTCGTCGTGAGCGACTTCAAGGAAATGCGCATCAACACGCTCTATCCTGAATCGGGTGCCTGGCCGCCGCCACCGGGTTCGCTGCTGATCGAGCGTGACGCCATGGCCATGCTGGGCGCCCATGTCGGCGACAAATTCCAGGTCAAGCTGCGTGACGGCAGTGCGCGCGAGATGACAGTGGCCGGCACGGTGCATGACCCAAGCCAGCCGCCGGCGTCGAGCGGCATGCGCGTGTATGGCTATGTGGGCGCGCAGGGCACGCCTTTGAGTACGCTCAGCATCCGGGTCAAGGATGCGCCGATGGACGCAGCCGCCGTCGAAGGCACCGCTACCGCGCTGGCCACCTGGCTCACGCAGCAAGGCCACGCCGTCAAGAGCGTCAGCGTGCCGCCGCCGGGCCAACATCCGCACCAGGTCATCATGAGTTCCCTGATGCGCATGCTGGTGCTGTTCAGCGCCTTGGCCCTGTGCCTGTCGGCTGTCCTCTCGGCCAGCATGATCGGCAGCTTGCTGGCGCAGCAGCGCCGCCAGATCGGGGTGATGAAGGCCGTTGGCGCGCGCTCCTGGCAAATCGGGCGCATGTACCTGGTGATGGTGGGGGCAATCGGTATTGGCGCCACCGCCATCGGCATGCCGCTTGGCCTGGCCGCCGGACGTGCCTTTGCCAAGGTCGTGCTGATCCAGATCCTGAATTTCTCGATGGAGTCCGACGCGGTACCCCATTGGGTCTTGCTTGCGCTGGTGGCCAGTGGCGTGTTGATTCCGCTACTCGCCGCAGCCTTCCCGATCCGCCGCGCGACCGGCATGCCGGTGCGCGCCGCCATCGATGATGTGGGTGTTGGCGCGTTTGGCAATTCGCGCATCGACCGCTTCCTGTCGCGCCTGCGCGGCGTCGATCGCAGCTTGCTGCTGGCACTGCGCAACAGCGTGCGCCAGCGCGCGCGCCTGGCCTTCACGCTTGGCCTGCTGGCCATGGCCGGTGCGATGTTCATGGCCAGCCTGAACTTGAAGGGCTCGTCCGAGCAGCACCTGGTCGATGCCGCCGAAGCGCGCCGCTACGATATGGAAGTTGCCCTCAGCGGGCCGGCCGATGAAGCGAAGGTGCAAGGCCTGATCGGGGCCGTCGCCGGCGTCGCCCAGGTCCAGTCATGGAATGGCGCGATGGGCGCGCGTACCCGTTCCGACGGCCTGGTGGTCGATCACACCTATCCCGACGGCGGCCACGGCAGCCTGTCCGTGAGCGCCGTGCCCGATGGCTCGACCTTCATGGGCTATACCCTGGAAGAAGGTGCCTGGCTTGACGCCAGGGCCACCGACGGCGTCGTACTGAACGGCGGCGCACTGCATTCCTATCCGGGCATCGCCATCGGTGACCCGGTCGAACTGACGGTGCGCGGCAAGCCAGCCACGCTGCGCCTGGCAGGCATCGTGCGCCAGAACATGGTCGGCGCCACCGCCTACGTGACGCCGGCAACACTGGCCGCCATCACCGGTGTTGCAGGACGCTCGGCGCGCTACCGCGTCGTCGCCAGCGTGCACGATGAAGCCTTTGTGGCGGCACTGGCCAGCCGCGTTGAAGCGGCCCTGGGTGGCGCCGGCATCAGCACCGGCGTGATCGTCACCGAGGCCATGCTGCGCAAGGAAGTCAACGGCCACTTCGACATGCTCGTCGCGGCCATGATCTTCATCGCCATCCTGATGGCCGCGGTCGGCGTCCTTGGCCTCGCTTCGGCGATGGGCAATAACGTCAGCGAACGGGCGCGCGAATTCGGCATCATGCGCACCATCGGCGGCACGCCGCGCAAGCTGATGCGCAACATCGTTACCGAAGGCCTGTTCGTGGGGGCGATGAGTTATGTCCTGGCGCTGGTGCTGTGCGTGCCGCTGTCGGTGGGCCTGGCCGCCTTCCTGGGCAATATGCTGTTCGACTTCCCGCTGCCGCTGGTGCTGCTGCCCAAAGCGGCGGGGCTGTGGCTGCTGCTGGTGCTGGCGGGGGCGGCCCTGGCCAGCGCCTGGCCGGCGCGCAAGGCCGCCCATCTTTCTATCCGCGAGACACTCGCTTACCTGTAACTGGAGTCATTATGAAAAAGACTGTCACCACCATCGTTGCATTCCTCGTCTCCGTCGGCGTGCTGGCCTGGGTGGTCAGCGCCGTCGACGTCGTCGCCTTCCTCAAGCGCATGCACGGCGGTTGACACGCGTGGGCACGTGCGCTCACCCTACGTGTGTCACCGAACGTAGGGTGGGCGCACGCGCCAACGGTGCACAACGACCAGAAGCGCTTTTGCCTCGGTCTTGCCGGTGTTGCGGATCAGGTGGTTCTGGTCGGCGGGGTAGCGTGCTGTCCCGCCATGTTTGATTTTCTTCTTGTCCGTGCCAACTTCGATTTCGACTACGCCATGGATCACCGTCAGGTGCTCCGTGGTGCCCGGGTCGTGCGCCTGCGAGGCCAGCTCGCCGCCGGCCGCCAGCGTCAATTCATACCACTCGTATTTACCGGCCATCTCCATCGGCCCCAGGATGCGCAGCACATAGCCTGCGTGGTTGCCCGGCAGGGTAGGGGTCTCGTGCGCGTCGAGCACGCGGATGGTCTCCACCGGGCGTGTTTCGCTGTCCAATAGTTCGCCGATTGCAACACCCAGCGCGTTCGCCAGGCGCCAGGTGATGGCAATCGTCGGGTTCGCCTTCTCCCTTTCGATTTGGGATAACATGGATTTCGAGACGCCCGCAATCCGGGACAGGTCCTCCAGCGTCAGGCCGCGCGCCAGGCGCAATCTTTGCAGCGTCGCACCCACCTCGGGTGGGGAATTGGTCGAAACAGCAGGTGTTTTCATCGATTTTCGCTTGCCTTGTTCACTAGGCTTGGGTAATATCCATTATATTGAATTTCAGTTCGACATAACGGAATTCGCGGAATGCGTCGAACAAACCAACGGTACAGCATAGAACAACGGTCGGTCAAGCCGGCGCCACCATTACGAGGACAAACATGAGCACGAACGCCTTTTTCAGCGGTTTGCAGCAAAACCTGGACACGCTGCGCGAGCAGGGCCTGTACAAACCCGAGCGCGTGATCGCCTCGCGCCAGGGCGCCGAAGTGGTGGCCGACGACGGCCGCAAGCTCATTAATATGTGCGCCAACAACTACCTGGGCCTGTCCGGCGACGAGCAGACCGTGCAGGCGTCCATCGCCGCGACGGAAAAATATGGCTACGGCCTGTCCTCGGTGCGCTTCATCTGCGGCACCCAGACCGTGCACAAGCAGCTCGAGCAAGCCATTTCCACCTTCCTTGGCACCGAAGACACGATTCTTTACGCCGCCGCCTTCGACGCCAACGGCGGCGTGTTCGAACCGCTGTTCGATGAAAACGACGCCATCATCTCCGACGCCCTGAACCACGCTTCCATCATTGACGGCATCCGCCTGTGCAAGGCCGGCCGCTACCGCTATGCCCACAACGACATGGCCGACCTGGAAAAACAGTTGCAGGACGCCACCGCCGCCGGCAAACGCCACAAGATCATCGTCACCGACGGCGTGTTCTCGATGGACGGCACCATTGCCCAGTTGGACAAGATCGTGGCCCTGGCCGAAAAATACGGCGCCTTGACCATGATCGACGAATGCCACGCATCGGGCTTCATGGGCAAGACCGGCCGCGGCACGCACGAACACCACAATGTGCTGGGCAAGATCGACATCATCACCGGCACCCTGGGCAAGGCCCTGGGCGGCGCGATGGGCGGTTTCACCTCGGCGCGCAAGGAAGTGATCAACACGCTGCGCCAGAAGTCGCGTCCCTACCTGTTCTCCAACACCTTGGCCCCGTCCATCGCCGGCGCGTCGCTGTCGGTGCTCGAGCGCCTGTCCAAGTCGACCGAACTGCGCGACCGCCTGCACGAAAACACGGCCTTCTTCCGCGCCGAGATCGAGCGCATCGGCTTCACCATCAAGCCGGGCACCCACCCGGTGGTACCGGTGATGCTGTTCGAGGCACCCGTGGCCCAGAAGTTTGCGGCCCGCATGTATGAACTGGGTGTGTTGCTGAGTGGCTTCTTCTATCCAGTCGTGCCGATGGGCCAGGCCCGCGTGCGCGTCCAGCTGTCGGCTGCGCACACGCGTGAACAGCTCGAGTTCGTCCTCAAAGCATTCGAACAAGCCGGGCGCGAGCTGGGCATCATTAATAATTAAGAACGGAATTCAGAACATGGAACGCATCCTCATCATCGGCGCCAACGGCCAAATCGGCAGCGAACTGGTT
>JAZJYP010000168.1:0-40951 GCA_040390345.1 Pseudomonadota bacterium
CGTTGGTCAGCGACTGCAGTTGCGTGCTGGTCAGGCCCTGGCCGATCTGGGTGCTCGTCAGCGCGGCGTAGGCCGAGGTGGATAGCGCGCCAAGGTCGGTCGTTTCCATCACCGAGACCTGGAAGGTCGTCAGTGCGGCAACTTGGGTGCTGGTCAGCGCGGCAGCCTGGCTGGTTGTCAGTGCAATCAGTTCGGTGCTCGACAGGCCTTGCTGCACTTGTGCCGTCGTCAGCGCGCGGATCTCGGTCGACGTCAGGGCGACGACCTGGCTGGTCGTCAGGCCGAGGTTGATCTGGGCGGTCGACAGGGCAGCGACGGCAGTCGTCGACAGCGAAACTACTTGGTTGGTTGTCAGGGCGGCGATCTGGGCCGAATTGAGGCCCTGGTTCAGCTGGCTGGTCGACAAGGCGCGCAACGCCGTCGTCGACAGGGCGCCCACCTGGTCGGTGGTCAGGCCCAAATTGATCTGGTTGCTCGTCAGGCCCGAGATGGTGCGGGTCGACAGCGTGGCGATCTGGTCGGTTGTGAGCAGCGCGATTTCGGCGCTGGTCAGACCCAGCGAGACCTGGTCGGTCGTCAAGGCGGCCAACGCCGTGCTCGACAGGGAACGCAATTGCACACTGGTCAGGCCTTGGGCAATCTGGCTGCTGGTCAGGGCGGCGATGGCGGCGGTACTGAGCGCGCGTACATCGTTCGTTTCGAGGACCGAGGTCTGGAAGGTCGACAGGACGGCGACCTGGTTCGAGGTCAGCGCAGCGGCCTGGCTGGTGGTCAGCGCGATCAGTTCGCTGCTGGTCAGGCCCAGGCTGACCTGGTCGCTGGTCAGGGCGCGGATATTGGCCGTCGACAGGGCCGCGATCTGCACCGAGGTCAGGCCGTCTTGTAACTGGGCGGTCGTCAGCGCGCGCGCCTGGTTCGTCGTCATGCCCAGCAGCTGCGCCGAATTGAGCGCGGCCAACTGGGAGCTGGTCAATCCCTGGCTGACCTGGGCCGTGGTCAGGACCGCCACATGGGTGCTGGTCAGGCCAGGCAACTGGTCGGTCGTCAGCGATGCAATGTCGTCGGTGGACAGTGACGCGATTTGCGAGGTACTCAGGTTCGCAATCGTGGATGAGGTCAGGCCGTCAAAAATGCTCATTCTTATTCCCTCGACACATTCTGCAGCGCAGAATTAATTTATGACGCCATGCCGCAGCGAGGCGGCAGGGCTAACTTTATATTTATTGCCCCCACGAAGGGGCGGGTATTTGGCGACGGTAGTGCGAAGGCGAAGGCCGCGGCATATGTGCCCGGGAATCCGCATCTACCGATCTTAACGGCAACTTTTTTTGAAACTTTACGGCAATTTTTTGGGCCGGGAGGAAGTCGAGTATACCAGTTCGCACCCTAAAAAAGTTCCCATAGGAAAATATTATTGTCGTTTTAATATAAAGCCAAGCATGCCAAAACAGCAGGGTTAAAAGTTGGATACGGACAATTAAAACGAGCGAAACGTCTAAAGTTAAGTTCTTTCCTGACGTTAAGAACCGTAAGGATTTGTCTCCCGGTCGAGCATTGCCATGCGGATTTTGCTTCCGGCGAGACAGAAGAAATAAGTGGGCGGCGACGTCGCCCGAATTGGAAAAGCAGGGTATGCCGGGGGGCCGGCCACTATCCCAGTACTTTTCTTCAAAACACAGAACCAGGTAGTTCCAAGGAGATGGAAAAATGAGCATCGTAACCGGCATGAATTCGGCGCAAATCGCTGCACTGACCACCGCGCAAATTGCTTCGCTTGCGACGGACGCGATCGCCTCGCTCACCTCCGACCAACTGCCAGGATTGACCACCGCCGACATGGCGGCGCTGACCACGGCGCAAGTCCAGCTCGGCCTGACGTCGGACCAGCTGCTCGTCATGACGACGGCCCAGGTGGCCGCGCTGACGACCCGTTCGCTGTCGGTCATGACGACCAACCAGATCCACAATGGCTTGACGACCGACCAGCTGATGGCCTTCGGCACCACGTCGATCGCCGCCCTGACGACGGCCCAGCTGTCCCAGGGCTTTACCAGCGACCAGGTCATCGCCCTGTCGACCACCCAGGCCAATGCCCTGAGCTCGGCCCAGGCCAGCGCCCTGTCGACGGCCAATATCGCCGCCATGGAAACGGCCGACCTGAACGCGCTCAAGACCAGCGCCCTGTCGGCCCTGACGTCGAACCAGATCGGCCAGGGTTTGACCACCGACCAGATCCAGGCCCTGTCGACCACCAACCTGGCCGCCCTGACCACGACCCAGGTGCGCACCGGCCTGTCGACCACCCAGTTGGCCGCCTTGACCACCTTGCAGGCCCAGCAGCTGACGACCCGCACCATCGGCGCCCTGTCGTCGAGCCAGATCGCCCAGGGCTTGACGACCGACCAGCTCGGCGCCATGACGACCAACGAAATCGCCGCCTTCTCGACGGCCCAGCTGAACCTCGGCTTCACGACCGACCAGATCATCGGCCTGACCACGACCCAGGCCGGCGCCCTGTCCTCGATCCAGATTGCCGCGCTGACGACACGCCAGGTGGCCGCGTTTGAAACGGACGACCTGAACGCGCTGAAGACGAGCACCATCGCCGCGCTGACCACGACCCAGCTGTCGCAGGGCCTGAGCTCGGACCAGCTGCCAGCCCTGAACTCGAACGCGCTCAATGCGCTGACCAGCGCCCAGATCACCCAGGGCCTGTCGACCAAGCAAATTTCCACGCTCACGACCGACCAGGTGCACGCCTTGTCGACCCGCGTCATTGCCTCGCTGACGACGGCCCAGGTGCAGCAAGGCCTGTCTTCCGACCAGATTCCATCGCTGAGCTCGACCGACCTGGCCGCGCTGACCACCGCCCAGATCGTGCAAGGCCTGTCGACCTACCAGGTCTCGCTGCTCACGTCCGACCAGGCAGCCACGCTGTCGACCCGCGTGCTGGCCGCGTTGACGACGACGCAGATCGGCCAGGGCTTGACCACGGACGACCTGGTGGCCATGAAGACCAGCCAGATCGTGGCGCTGACGACCGCGCAGATCAACCAGGGCCTGACCTCCGACCAGGTGGTGGCGCTGTCGACCCTGCAAGCGAACGCGCTGACCTCGCAGCAAGTCGCTGCCCTCACGACCCGCAATGTGGCCGCCCTTGAAACGGACGACTTGGCCGCACTGAAAACCAATGCGCTGGCCAGCTTGACGACGGCCCAGATCAGCCAGGGCTTGACGACCGACCAGGTCACCGCCTTGACGACGGCCCAGCTGGCTGTGCTGACGACGCAGCAAGTGAACCAGGGCTTGTCCACGGCCCAGATCGCCGCGCTGAGCACACTGCAGCTGGCCGGCTTGACCAGCCGCACCATGACGGCCCTGTCGACGACCCAGATCGCACAAGGCTTGACGACCGACCAGGTCCAGTCGCTGTCGACCAATGCCATCAACGGCCTGACCACGACGCAGCTCAACCAGGGCTTGACCAGCGTGCAGTTCGCCGCGCTGACCTCGACCCAGGTGGCGGCCCTGTCGACCCGCAATATCGCCTCGCTGTCGACGACCCAGATCGCCACCGGCCTGACCACCGACCAGATGCTGGCCATGGGCACGGCCCAGATCGCCGCGTTGACGACGGCCCAGATGCAGCAAGGCCTGACCACCGATGAAATCGTCGCCCTGTCCACGCTGCAAGCGTCGGCCCTGACCTCGAACCAGCTCCAGGTCATGACGACCCGCCAGATCGCCGCCTTCGAGACGGACGACCTGAACGCGCTCAAGACGACGGCCATCGCCGCCTTGACCACGACCCAGCTGGCGCAAGGCCTGACGTCGGACCAGTTGACGGCCCTGAGCAGCAATGCCCTGAATGCCCTGACCAGCGCGCAAATCACGCAAGGCCTGTCGAGCAAGCAAGTCGCTTCGCTGACGACCGATCAGGTGCACGCCCTGTCGACCCGCGTGATCGCGTCGCTGACGACAGCCCAGGTCCAGCTGGGCCTGACCTCCGACCAGATTCCGGCGATCAGCTCGACCGACCTGGCCGCGCTGACGACGGCCCAGATCACCCAAGGCCTGTCGACCTACCAGGTCTCGCTGCTGACGACCGACCAGGCCGCCACGCTGTCGACCCGCGTCGTCGCCGCCCTGACCACGGCCCAGATCAACCAGGGCTTGACCACCGACGACCTGGTGGCGATGAAGACCAGCCAGATCGCCGCGCTGACGACGGCCCAGGTCGGCCAGGGCTTGACCTCCGACCAGGTGGTTGCCCTGTCGACCTTGCAAGCCAATACGCTGACCTCGCTGCAGATCGCCGCCCTGTCGACCCGCAATGTCGCGGCCCTCGAGTCCGACGATATCGGCGCGCTCAAGACCAATGCCATCACCGGCCTGACGACGGCCCAGATCAGCCAGGGCCTGACCACCGACCAGGTCAGCACGCTGTCGACCAATAGCCTGGCTGCACTGACCACGCAACAGGTCAACCAGGGCCTGTCCACGGCCCAGGTGGCTGCGCTGACGACGCTGCAGCTGGCCGGCCTGTCGAGCCGCACGATGAGCGCGCTGTCGACGACCCAGATCGCCCAGGGCTTGACGACCGACCAGATCCAGTCGCTGTCGACCAATGCGATCAACGGCCTGACGACGGCCCAGCTGAGCCAGGGCATCACCAGCACGCAGTTCGCTGCCCTGACCACGGTGCAGGTCGCTGCCCTGTCGACCCGCGCCATCACGGCCCTGTCGAGCAACCAGATCAGCCTTGGCTTGACGACCGACCAGTTCGGCGTGTTGACCACCGCAGAAATTGCCGCCTTCACGACGGCCCAGGTCCAGCAAGGCTTCACGACCGACCAGGTCGTCGCCCTGACGACGCTGCAGGCCTCGGCCCTGTCTTCCGGCCAGGTGCAAGCCATGTCGACGCGCCAGGTCGCCGCCCTCGAATCGGACGATATCGCCCACCTGAAAACGGCCGCGATTGCCGCCCTGACGACCAACCAGATCACGCAAGGCCTGACCTCCGACCAGCTGACGACGCTGTCGACGGCCACCATCGCCGCGCTGACCTCGAGCCAGATCGGCGCGCTGACGACGCTGCAAGTGTCGACCTTGACGACGGCCGAGATTGCCGGCCTGACCACCCGCGTGCTGGCCGCCTTGACCACGACCCAGTTGGCCCAGGGCATCACGACCGACCAGGTGCAGGCCTTGACCTCGACCAGCCTGGCCGCCTTGACGACGGCCCAGATCAGCCAGGGCTTGACCACCAGGGAAGTGGCTGCCTTGACGAGCGACCAGGCTGCGACGCTGTCGACGCGCGTGCTGGCCGCCCTGACGACGGCCCAGATCGGCCAGGGCTTGACCACGGATGACCTGGTGGCGATGAAGACCAACCAGATCGCCGCGCTGACGACGGCCCAGGTCCAGCAAGGCCTGACCTCCGACCAGGTGGTGGCCCTGACGACCTTGCAGGCCAACGCTCTCTCCTCGGCCCAGCTCGGCGCCCTGTCGACGCGCAATGTGGCGGCCCTCGAGTCCGACGATATCGCCGCGCTCAAGACCAATGCCATCACCGGCTTGACGACGGCGCAGATCAGCCAGGGCTTGACCACCGACCAGGTCAGCTCGCTGTCGACCAATAACCTGGCCGCACTGACGACTGCCCAGATCAACCAGGGCTTGACGACGGCGCAAGTGGCCGTGCTGACGACCCTGCAGCTGGCCGGCCTGTCGAGCCGCACGATGAGCGCGCTGTCGACGACCCAGATCGCCCAGGGCTTGACGACCGACCAGATCCAGTCGCTGTCGACCAATGCGATCAACGGCCTGACGACGGCCCAGCTGAGCCAGGGCATCACCAGCACGCAGTTCGCTGCCCTGACCACGGTGCAGGTCGCTGCCCTGTCGACCCGCGCCATCACGGCCCTGTCGAGCAACCAGATCAGCCTTGGCTTGACGACCGACCAGTTCGGCGTGTTGACCACCGCAGAAATTGCCGCCTTCACGACGGCCCAGGTCCAGCAAGGCTTCACGACCGACCAGGTCGTCGCCCTGACGACGCTGCAGGCCTCGGCCCTGTCTTCCGGCCAGGTGCAAGCCATGTCGACGCGCCAGGTCGCCGCCCTCGAATCGGACGATATCGCCCACCTGAAAACGGCCGCGATTGCCGCCCTGACGACCAACCAGATCACGCAAGGCCTGACCTCCGACCAGCTGACGACGCTGTCGACGGCCACCATCGCCGCGCTGACCTCGAGCCAGATCGGCGCGCTGACGACGCTGCAAGTGTCGACCTTGACGACGGCCGAGATTGCCGGCCTGACCACCCGCGTGCTGGCCGCCTTGACCACGACCCAGTTGGCCCAGGGCATCACGACCGACCAGGTGCAGGCCTTGACCTCGACCAGCCTGGCCGCCTTGACGACGGCCCAGATCAGCCAGGGCTTGACGACCAAGGAAGTGGCCGCACTGACGACCGACCAGGCCCAGACCCTGTCGACCCGCGTGCTAGCGGCCCTGACGACGGCCCAGATCAACCAGGGCCTGACCACCGACCAGCTGGCAGTGATGGGCACGGCCGACATCGTCGCCCTGACCACGGCCCAGGTCCAGCAAGGCCTGAACTCCGACCAGGTCGTTGGCCTGTCGACGACCCAGGCCCAGGCGCTGACCTCGAACCAGGTGGCTGCGCTGTCGACCCGCAATGTGGCGGCCCTCGAAACGGCTGACCTGGCCGCACTGCGGACCGCCAGCCTGGCGGCCTTGACCACGACCCAGATCGCCCAGGGCCTGACGTCCGACCAGCTGCAGTCGCTCTCGAGCGCCGCGCTGGCCGTGCTGACCACGGCGCAGATCGCCCAGGGCCTGACCACGGTGCAGCTGGGCCAGTTGACGACCGACCAGGTGGCCGGCCTGTCGACCCGCGCCATCGCGGCCCTGACGACCAACCAGCTGAGCCTTGGCTTGACCACCGACCAGGTGTCGGCCCTGTCGACCAACGACCTGGCCGCACTGTCGACCAACCAGGTATCGCTCGGCCTGACCAGCAGCCAGCTCAAGGCGCTGACCTCGACCCAGGCGGCCGGCTTCACCAGCCGCATGATCCAGGCGCTGACGACGACGCAAGTGGCACTGGGCCTGACGACCGACCAGGTCGGCAGCCTGTCGACCACCGCGGTGGCGGCACTGACGACGGCGCAGATCGCCCAGGCCTTCAGCACCGACCAGGTGGTGGCGCTGACCACGACCCAGGTCAAGGCCCTGTCGACTGCCCAGCTGCGTGCCCTCAGCACGACCCAGCTGGCGGCCCTGGAAACGGCGGACCTGCAAGCCCTCAAGACCAGCCAGATCGTGGCGCTGACGACGGCCCAGATCCAGCAGGCCATCACGACCGACCAGATCGTCGCCTTGACGACGGCCCAGATCGCGGCGCTGACCACCACGCAAGTGATGGTGCTCAATTCGAGCCAGGTCGGCGCGCTGACCACGGACCAGATCTCGCACCTGAACCTGGCCAGCCCGATCGTGCTTGACCTGAATGGCGACGGTGTCCATACGCTGTCGATCTCGTCCGGAGTGCAGTTCGACCTGAACGCGACCGGCAACAAGATCGGCACCGGCTGGGTCGGCAGCGGCGATGGCCTGCTGGTCATGGACCGCAACCACGACGGCGTGATCAACGACGGCCGCGAACTGTTCGGTACCTCGACGCTCCTGGCCGATGGTTCGACGGCAGGCAACGGTTATGCCGCCCTGGCAGAACTGGACGCCAACCACGACGGTGTGGTCGACGCCAGCGACGCCGGCTTCGCCGACCTGAAGGTCTGGATCGACGGCAATGCCGACGGTGTCAGCGACGCCAGCGAGCTCAAGTCGCTCGGTGACGTCGGCGTCGCCAAGCTGAACCTGAACGCCCAGGCCGGCAGCGAGAAGGACAACGGCAACTGGATCGGTCTCACGTCCAGCTACGAGTCCACCGACGGCAGCACGCACGACATGGCCGACGTCTGGTTTGTCGCTGACAAGAACGAGGCGCCGGCAGCGGTCGCGGCGCCACCGATGGCAGCGAAGGTGTCGGACCTGGTGCAGGCGATGGCTGGCTTCGGCGATGCTGCCGCACCGGCGGTCGAGGTGCCGAAGCTGGCGCTCGAAGCCGATGGCACGCTGGCCGTCGCACCAGCGGTCACGGTGGGCCGCCTGGTTGACGCCATGAAGGACTACGACGCCAACAACCCAAGCAGCGCGGGCGCCGCGTCGGTCAGCCACTCGGCACCGAAACTCGATGCCCTGAAAGACATGGGCCGCGGTATCCTTGCAATGAAGTAACACGGCGTGACGCCAGAACGGCGGCCTGCGGGCCGCCGTTTTTACTTCCGGACCCGGAAAAGCCCCTCTTTTTGCCGTTTTGATCTGCTTGCCCTTGCGCTAAGCTTGGCGAAGATGAGTATCAATCCGTCCCTCACCGGCGAATGAAAGCGACATGCAAGATAAATTTCCGCACACCGTCATTCAGTGCCTGACCGCGATCGCCCAGCATCACGGGCTGCAGGTCAATCCTGAGCGCCTGATCGACGAGTACGCCCTCGAGGCGCAAGAGCCGGCCGATTCGCTGCTGACGCGCATCGCCACCGATGTCGGCCTGAAGGTCAAGATCGACAAGCTGACCTGGGCGGGCCTGCTGGCCCAGACCGGCGTGTTTCCGCTGATGGCGCGCCTGCGCGACGGCCGCGGCGTCATTGTCGTCGGTGCCCGCGCCGAGGGCGACGGCAAGGTGGCTGTGCTCGACCCGCGCGCCGACCGCGCCAATGTGGTGCTGCAGGAACGCGCCGAATTTTCGGCCGAGTGGGATGGCGATGTCGTCTTCCTCAAGCGCCAGCACTCGCTGACGGACCCCAACCAGCCTTTCGGCCTGCGCTGGTTCATTCCCGAGATCCTCAAGCAGGTGTCGGCCTTCCGCGACATCCTGATCGCCGCCGTGTCGATCCACTTCCTGTCGCTGGCCTCGCCGATCTTCTTCCAGCTGGTGATTGACAAGGTGCTGGTGCACCAGAGCGTGACCACGCTGTGGGTGCTGGCCGTGGGCATCGTGCTGGCGATGATTTTCGACTCGACCTTCGGCTACCTGCGCCAGATGCTGACGCTGGCGGCGACCAACAAGATCGACATGCGCCTGACGCGGCGCACCTTCTCGCACCTGCTGTCGCTGCCGATCGACTATTTCGAGACCACCACCGCCGGCGTCGTCACGCGCCACATGCAGCAGCTGGAAAAGATCCGCAGCTTCCTCACCGGGCGCCTGTTCTTCACGGGCCTGGACCTGCTGTCGCTGCTGATCTTCATGCCAATCTTGTTCAGCTATTCGGTCAAGCTGGCGATGATCGTGCTGGCCTTCACGCTGGTAATCGCCTGTATCGTCGGCGGCATGGTGCCGACCTTCAACCGTCGCCTGCAGGAACTGTACACGGCCGAAGGCAAGCGCCAGGCCATGCTGGTGGAAACGGTGCACGGCATGCGCACGGTGAAGGCGCTGGCGATCGAGCCGGCCCAGCGCCGTATCTGGGACCAGCGTTCGGCCCAGTCGATCAATATGCACTACCGAGTGGGCCGCATTTCCATCGTTGGCAATGCGATCACGGACTTCCTGGGCAAGCTGCTGCCAGTGACGATCATCGTCGTCGGCGCCGGCGACGTGTTCGACCAGACCCTGTCGGTGGGCGCGCTGATCGCCTTCCAGATGATTTCCGGGCGCGTCGTCGGTCCCCTGATCTCGGTCGTCGGCCTGGTCAACGAATACCAGGAAACGGCGCTGTCGGTGCGCATGCTGGGCGAGGTGATGAACCGCGCGCCGGAAGGGCGCGCCGGCGCCGGTGGCCTGCGTCCGCAGCTGGAAGGCTCGATCACTTTCGACGACGTCACCTTCCGCTATCCGGGCGCCTCGGCGACGGCGCTCGACCGTGCCAGCTTCACCATCCCGGCCGGCGCCGTGGTCGGCATCGTGGGCCGCAGCGGCTCGGGCAAGACCACGCTGACCAAATTGATCCAGGGCCTCTACAGCGTGCAGGAAGGAATCGTGCGCTTCGACGGCATCGACGCGCGCGAGATCGAACTGCCGCACCTGCGCCGCCAGATTGGCGTCGTTTTGCAGGAAAACTTCCTGTTCCGCGGCTCGGTGCGCGAGAATATCACCTCGACCCGTCCCGACGCGACGTTCGAGGAAATCGTCGCCGCGGCCCAGGCGGCCGGTGCCGACGAATTCATCGAACGTCTGCCGCAAGGCTACGACACCCTGCTCGAAGAGAACGCGGCCAACCTGTCCGGTGGCCAGAAGCAGCGCCTGTCGATCGCCCGCTCGCTGCTGGCCAAACCGCGCATCCTGGTGCTCGATGAAGCGGCCAGCGCGCTCGATCCGGAATCTGAAGCGATCTTCATCAAGAATCTGTCCAAGATTGCCGTAGGACGTACCGTCGTCATGATTTCGCACCGCCTGTCCACGCTGGTCAATGCGCACACCATCCTGGTGATGCAGCACGGCCGCCTGATGGACAGCGGCCGCCACGAAGAATTGCTGTCACGCTGCTCAACTTATCAACACCTATGGAACCAACAGACAAGTCACCTGTAAAAAAAGATTCGCTGGTTGTCGAGTTCCTGCCCGACGCCGATGAAATCGAACGCGGCCCGCTGCCGCGCGGGACCCGCTTTACCCTGCATACGCTCACGGCCGCGCTGATCACCTTCATCGTCTGGGCGAGTTTCTCGCAGATCGACCGCGTGGTAGTGGCCAAGGGGCGGCTGGTCAATCCGACCTCGAATATCATCGTGCAGCCGCTGGAGACCTCGATCATCAAGACCATCGACGTGTCGGTGGGCCAGATCGTCAAGAAGGGCCAGCGCCTCGCTTCGCTCGACCCGACCTTCACGCAGGCCGATGAGGCGCAGCTGCGCACGCGCTTGCGCAGTGTCGACACGCAAGCGAAGTCCTTGCAGGCCGAGTTGAACGGCAAGCACGCCGGCTATGTCACGCCCGACTCCGACGGCCAGTTGCAGGCCCAGTTGTCGGCCGAGCGCCTGGCCAACCTGAAGGCGCAGCAGACGCGCCTGAACGAAACGCTGGCCAAGCTCGCCTCGCAGATCGAATCGAACCGCAAGGAGCAGATCGCCTTGTCGGGCCGGGTAAGGTCGCTGCGCGAAATCGAAAACATGCAGGACAAGCTCTACCAGCAGAACTTCGGCGCCAAAGTGAGCCTGCTGGAAGCCCAGGAAAAGCGTCTCGAGGTCGAACGCGAGCTGCAGCTGTCAATCTCGCGCGAACAGGAACTCAAGCGCGACCTGGGCGCTGCCGAAGCCGAGAAGAACGCCTTCGACAAGGGCTGGCGCCAGAAGACGATGGAAGACCTGCTGGGCGCGTCACGCGAGCGCGACAGCCTGGCCGAGCAGCTGCTCAAGGCGGACAAGCGTAGCCACCTGATCAACCTGACCGCGCCGGAAGACGGCGTGGTGCTGGAAATTGCCAAGCTGGCACCGGGCTCCATCGTGCGCGAAGCCGAGACCTTCTTTACCATCGTGCCGATCAACGCCAAGATGGAAGCCGAAGTGCAGATCGATTCGATCGACGTCGGCTACATCAAGACGGGCGACGCGGCGCACGTGAAGTTCGACGCCTTCCCCTTCCAGAAGCACGGCGCACTCGACGCCAAGGTGCGCACCATCAGCGAAGACGCCTTCCGGCGCGACGCCAATGGCCATGGCCTGGACGCCTTCTATGTCGCCTATGTCGACCTGGGCGCGTCGAAGCTGAAGAAGATGGGGCCGAGCACGCGCCTGTTGCCGGGCATGACACTGCAGGCCGAAATCGTTGTCGGCAAGCGCTCGGTGATGTCATACTTGATGTGGCCGCTGACGAAGGCCCTGGACGAATCGATCCGCGAGCCCTGATTAACACTTGAATACCGGAGCGTTGCCATGACGGATGCCACTTTTCCCTACTATTCCGTCCCACGCGAAGCGCGCTGGCGCGACGTCATGGCTGGCCGCGCCGCGCGCGAGATCGATCCGCATTTCGGCAGCACGCTGCGCATCCTGCCCGAGCATAAGATCGCCTCGGCCGGCAGCTGCTTCGCCCAGCGCATCGCCGAAGCCTTGCAGGCGGCCGGCTACAACTACCAGAACGAAGAACCGGGCACGCCCTTCATGACGCCGGCCGAGCGCACGGCGCAAGGCTACGGCCTGTATTCGGCCCGGTATGGGAATATCTACACGGCCCTGCAGCTGTTGCAGCTGCTGCGCCGCGCCTACGGGCGCTTCACGCCGGCCGAACCGCTGTGGCGCCTGCCCAGCGGCGGCTGGGTCGATCCCTTCCGCGCGGCCGTCCAGCCGGACGGCTTTGCCAGCGAATCCGAATGCACCTGGGACCGCGAAGCCCACCTGGCCGCCGTGCGCCGCGTGTTCGAACAGACCGATTTGTTCATCTTCACGCTGGGCCTGACTGAAACCTGGTGTTCGCGCGCCGATGGCGCCGCCTTCCCGGCCTGCCCCGGCTCGTCGCTGGGCGGCAAATACGACCCGGAACTGCACGAATTCCATAATTTCAGCGTCGGCGAAGTGGTGGCGCACATGGACGCCTTCATCGAGGAATTCCGCGCCGTGAACCCGAAGGCGCAGATCCTGCTGACGGTGTCGCCGGTGCCGCTGCTGGCCACGTATGAACCGCGCCATGTGCTGCAGGCGACCGTGTATTCGAAGTCGGTGCTGCGCGTGGCGGCGGAAGAGCTGGTGAAGAAGCACGCCCACGTCCACTATTTCGGTTCCTACGAAATCGTCAACAGCACCGGCGACAGTGCCGCCTACTTCCTCGACGACAAGCGCGGCGTGGCCGATGCCGCCGTGGCGCACGTGATCGAATGCTTCCACCGCCAGTTCACCGACTACGATGCCGCCGCCGTGCCTACCGGTGCGGTCGCCACGCCCCAGGCCGCAGCGGCGCGCAAGCCCGTCTGCGATGAAGACCTCGTCATGGCCGCGCTGGCGGACCAGGCGCAATCCGGACGCACTCCCGAATGAGCATTGAATTACTTGGCAACGTCACCCCGATTCTGATGATCGGCGAGAGCCACAGCCTCGCCTTCAAGAACATCCTGTTCCGGCCACTGTGGTCGACCGAGAATTTCATCTGCCGCACCAGTTTCATCCCGGCCCTCGTTGCCAGCGAATTTTCGGTCGGCGGCAGCGGCATCAATCCGCTGCTGGCCGATGGCCTGAAGGCAGAGGGCCTGCTGGACGTGCATTTGCGCCCGTCCTTCCTGTACATGGACCCATCGGCGGCCTATATCGCCGGTGCGCCCGTGATCGCGCCGCCGCTGGTGTTCTTCAGTGGCGACACCGAAATGGTCGGCCTGATCAAGATGCTGGGCCAGACCTACGATTTCGAGCTGCCTGACGACCCCGGCTATGGTGTCGACCGCAGCAAGCAGCCGATTCCGTATGCGGCCATCCATGCCCAGGTGGCCAAGATCATCGACCCCTTCATGCGCGCGGTGGCGCTGCTGCATGCGCACCAGTTCAGCCGCACGATGGTCCACTGCATCCCGCCGCGCAATATCAGCGACAAGAAGGCGGCCGTGTTTACGGGCGATGAAACGACGCCGGCCTCGGTGCGTTCAAAACTGGTGATTGTGGCGAACCGCCTGATTGCAAGCGCCTGCGCCCAGTCCGGCCTTGGCTATATCGACATCTGGCCCGAAACGATCGACGCCGCCGGTTATTTGCGGCCAGAATTCGAGCTCGATGGCATCCACGTCAACCGCAAGGCCGCGTTGATCTCGCTCGACAAGATCGCCGCGCACCTCTATGACCGCACCGTCGGCAGCTGGAACACCGGCCGCTATGTGCAGCTCGACGCCCAGGCCGAAGTGCATGCCGGCGGCGAGGAAGGCCAGTGGGCCGCGCACGGTTTCGCCGCCGCACACCTGGACGTGTCGGAGCTGGCGTTTTCCTATGTGCCGGCCGACGCCAATGCGCTGGCGCGTACCGACTGGACCGGCTGGCCACGCAGCGGGCGCGCGCAGACCGCGATGGCCGAGCCGAGCGACGCCGTGCTGGAAAAGGTACATGCCTTGCTGGCCAGTGCCCACGCCGTCCTGCATGCCGGCGCGGCGCGCGAACTGACGGTGGCGAGCTTCCGGCCGGTGCATGTGCAGGATACCGATGTGCTGCTGTCGGCCCAGGTGCCGCCGGGCACGCGGCGTGCGGTGCTGCAGCTGTCGGACGAGGGGCGCATCGGCCTCGAGACGCTGGCCGGCGAAGCGGTGGCGACGGCCTCGCGTGCCGGCACGCTGGTGGTGTATGACCCGGCGCGTTTGCGCTACCGGGCCAACGGCGCCAATGTGGCGGAGATGGTCTTGCTGCCACGCTTGCCGGACCAGCCCTTCCGCGTGGTGTGGGCGGGCTTGTGCGAGTGGCCGGCCGATCCTTATCAATTCTCGGTGGCGGGGATGAAGGCGGTGCCGGCGTTCAAGGCCGATTCCTTCTCATATCGCGCTGCACGGCTCTAAACGGTATTGGTGGGCGAGCGCAGCGATACCCACCATCTTCAACGATAGAAATGGACCGTTTCGCTGTCGTCGACAGGGAAATCGCGCGCCACCTTGTTGGCCGGATCGCAGGCCTGGGCAAAGCGCTGCTGCAGCCTGAGTACGGCCTCCGGCGCCACCGGCGTCGATAAAATCGCTTGCATCGCCGCCAGCATGATCCATGGATCGACATCCTCGCGCTTGCCGCGCCCGTCCGCTTCGCTGGTGGTCTTGACGCGGAAGTGATAGTGGCCGTCCTGTACCAGGCGGCTGACCAGGCGCGTGACGTCGCCCATGTCATCGCCGGTGTCGTGCGCGCCGTTGAAGCTGAATAGCGGCAGCGCCGTGCGCTCGACATCGGGCATGATCAAGCCCTGCCAGTGGTCGTTCGGCTGCTTCGTGTATTCGTGGCCCGGCACATAGCGGCTGCGCATCAGTTCCATGACGTCGCGCGAAACCAGCGTATTGGCACCGTGGACCATGCCCGTGCCCTGGTAGGGTGGGTGCTGCAAGGTGCCCAGCATGCCGGCATAGCAGCGCGCGCGCGGCACCACGTCCATCAGCGCGGCCAGCGCGCGCACGTCCACCACCGAAGTGACAGTGGTGGCATACAGGTGGAAAGGATGGTCGTACTTGCGCAGCAGGTAGTCGTACAGCGCGACCTGGCGATAGACGGTGCGCTCGTTTTCGCGCGCCGACCATACGCCGGACTGTGCGTAGTTGGCCTGGCTATGGTCGTGCCCCAGTTCCTGGCCAAGGCCGATCACCACTTCGCCATTGCCTTCAACGCGGGTTTCGCCGCGCGGCAGCTGTTCGTCGCCGCGGAAGAAGACGACTTTGATGTGCGGGAAGTGGCTGGCAAAGTACTGCCACAGGGCGCGGCCGCGCAGGAAGACCGGCATCTCGGGTCCGTAGGCGACGCTGATGATCAGGTCGTCGCGCTTGAGGTTGGCCAGTTCGGCGCGCAGCGCCACCGGGCCGCCAACCTGTACCATTTTTGGTACGAGTGTCAGGGCCAGCGTCTGCTTGTCCTGCACCAGGTTGTGGGTGGCGGCATTGCCGTTCACGCCCAGGCGTTGCGCCAGTTCCGGCACTTCGCCGCGGCGGCTCTGCACGCCCCAGGCCAGGTATTGGGTCAGCGTGGCGGCAAAGCATTCGCTGGAGAAGGGATAGGCCCCGCCCTGGGTGAAGAAGCGGTGGATGCGGTCCAGGTAGCCCGAGTGTGTGGCCTCGTCCATCGTGGCCAGGTGCTGGTGCAGCGCTTCGTAGCTCTGGAACTGGCCGATGTCGATATAGCAGTCGGCCGGAATCCAGCGCGCGATATTCGGCGCGCCGCCATACAGTGGCACCACGCCGGCCAGCAGGCAGTCCTGGATCTTTTCGGTGATGTAGCCGGGATAGCTCATCGCGTTTTCGTAGCAGATGCAGAAACGGTAGTGCGACAGGGCGGCCAGCTTGTCGCGCACCTTGCCTTTGTAGCTGGGGAACTGCTCGACGTTCCAGCCCATGCCGTACAGGTCGAAGTCCTGTGGCGCGTTCGCTTCGAACCAGCGGATGGTGCGGATGCGGTGGGTGTACAGCTCGGTCGGGAAGTTGTTGGGCGTATCGAGCAGCACGGCGCTGTTGATCAGCGTGGCCAGCTTGCGCTGCCTGAACGAGGACTTGAGCACCTCGAAGTCGTAGGGCAGCGCGAGGTCGGTGACGAAGTTGTTCTTGATGTAGCGCAGGCCGTCAACGAGGTCGTCGCCCCAGGTGAAGACGTAGTCGAACTGCGGATGGAAGCTGGTGTCCCAGCCGTCCGGCTTGACCAGTGGGCACTCATAGATGATCAGGATCTTGACCAGGTGCGGCGCCGCCAGTGCGGCGTTGGGCAGTGGCGACTCGGGGCGCGGGCGGTCCATGAAGACGACGGCGTCCAGTTCGTCCATGCTGGCGACCTGGTCGAGCGTGTAGAAGTCGATGCCATTGGCACGGCTATATTCGTACAGGTCGACGAAAGGCTTGAGCAGGTTATGGCCGTTGGTGGTCTGGACGTTCTTGAACAGGAAGCCGTCCACCGTGGTGCGCTCGTAGAAATTGGTGATGCCTACTTTCATGCGCCGGCCGCTGCTGGTGCCGCCTCCCTGGAAGGTGAGCGGGTCGCGCGAACCAGGCTGGCGTGTGGGGAATACCATCCAGTGCGGCGGCCAGACCGGCTGCTGCACGCCGGGACCGGTGGCAAACACGTGCTGGGGCGCGATGACCAGGCCCTTCCCTTTCGGGTCGAGGCGGGCTGCCCATTCGGACGCACCGGCATAGGTCACGATGTGGTGGTGGCAGGACGACATCAGCAGCAGTGCTTCGGCGTCGTTCAGCTTCGAGGCCGGGGCAACGATGGTGCAAGCGCCTTCCAGGCCGGGCAGCGCGCGGGCGGCGGCCGCATCGTCGCAGAAGACGAAGAAGTGCGGGTTGCCCACCCGTTCGCGCATTTCGGCAATGGCGTCTTCGAAATAAATCGACGGCATCTTGGCGCGCAGGTCCAGCGAGACGGAGGGGCAGGCGTGAATCGCTTCGAGCAAGCCGCGCGCATCGTCGCTCAGCGCGTGCTGCAGGCCCAGCGCGGCAATGATGGCGGGCAGCGCTTGCGCCGAGTAGCGGTAATCGTTCCATTGGCCTTTGAGGTAGGCGCCGTCAGCGATGCCTTCATATAGTGCGGCGTCGAACAGTGCACCGCTTTCCTTGACCAGCTTCGCGCCCTTGATCTCCTTTGCGGTGGCGATGGGGGCGGCCAGCGTGAACGATTCGAGCAGGGCGGACGGGCCGGTCAGGTCCAGTTTGAGTGTCGTGCCGAGGCGCTGCGCGCACTGGACGCCGAAGGCAAATTGGCCAAGTTGCTGGGGCAGCGAGCCGCTGATGTTCGCGATGATCATGCTTCGTTCTTTCTTCAGACTTCGAGGTAGCGCTTGAGGTGGTTGGTGGCCTGGGTGTAGGCCAGCGATGCGGCGGCGCGCTCCTGGCGCACGACCTTGCGCCACAGTTCCAGCGCTTCATCGACGCTGCCGCGCTGTTCCAGCACACCAGCCAGGTTCAGCAGGGCCTGGCCAAAGGCGGGATTGAGCTTGATGGCTTCGCGGTACATCGCTTCGGCTTCGGCCATCAGGCCCAGGTTCTGGGCAACGACGCCGAGGTTGAAACAGGCTGCATGGCGCAGCGGCGAGGTGGTGTGTTCCAGCCACAGGCGGTACAGTTCGACCGACTGGTGGCGGTGGTTCGTTGCGTCCATTGTCTCGGTGACGTTGAACAGGCCAATCAGGTCCAGCGTGCCGTCTTTTGCGCCGGCGAAGGCGGTCGTCACGAGCGCCTGCTGCTCCGGCGTGTAGTCCTTGGCGCTGCCGAAGGTGATGTGCTCGTGGCGCGCCAGCTGCAGCGCCTTCGATTCGACCGGGTGCTTGGCGTAGACGGCCCGGATCCACATATTCATCTTCGGGCGATGCTGCAAAATCAGGTGCTGCTCGTCATAGAGGCGCTGGCGCACTTCGACGGTGACGGCCTGGACCGACAGGAAATCGGTTTTCTCGGAGGCGCGGATCAGCCATTCCCAGTCCTCGCAAGCGGCGAAGGATTCGTCGAAGTTGCCCACTTCGGCAATCAGCGAGCGTTCGAACACCCAGGTCGGCGTGGGGATGAAGTTCGCCACCAGCAGGCGGTCGTGCGAATACGGGATGCCGGTGTAGGGCTGTACGCGCCCCACTTCCATCAATTCTCCATTGCGGATGTCGTCGATGACGTATTCGGCGAAGGCGTAGCCGAAGCGGCAGCTGCTGGCGTGCAATTGCGGGATCACCGTTTCAAGGTGTCCGGGCTGATACAGGTCGTCGTCGTCGAGGTAGGCGATGTACTCGCCCTTGGCCACGGCCAGGCCGGAGTTGCGGGCGGCGCTGGCGCCCTTGTTGCTGTCGTGGTTGACGATGCGCACCAGGCCATCCTGGTCGATTCCCTTGATGGTCTCTTCGATGGCCTTGCCGGCGTCGTTGACGACGATGATTTCGAGCGGCTTGGCCGTTTGCGCCAACACGCTGCCGACGGAACGCACCAGCATGTCGAGCCGGTTGCAGGTCGGGATGATGACGCTGACAGTAGGAGTTGCCATGTCTTGCCTTTGATTGTTAGCGGTAGCCGTGCAGCTGCGGCTTGATGGCGTCGGTCTTGACGACCTTGTCGCGGTATTTGAGGATCATCGGATGGAAGATGTTCCCGCCCAGGACGGTCCACGCCAGTGGATATTGCGAGATCTCGCCATTGGGCAGCTTGACGCCGGTCTGGTCCATCGGATGGCGCGCCGGATGCTCTTTCAGCGCGGGCAGCAGTTCGTCCAGTTTTTTGTGCGTGGCCATCATCCACTCGCCCGTGAGCGCCGTGCGGCGGCGGAACACCATGCTGCAGTAGCCGATCAGCTCTGCGTAGTGGATGCGCAACTGCTCGCCCAGTTCGCCCGGCAGCTGCGCCACGGCGGTGGCGCTGATTTCCGGGTAGCCCAGGGCCAGCACATTGGCGTCGTCGAAGGCGCGGAAGTGGTTGGTCCATGGCTGCAGCACCGGCTTGATGTCGGTGTAGCCGCCGCCGTAGTGGTGCATCAGGTAGCAGCGCAGGTAGTCGGCGCGGTGCACTTCGGACAGCAGGCGGAAGGCCGGGTGGAAGGGATGGTTCGGGTGTTCGTAGTCGGCCAGCGTCGCGTCGGTGATGAAGCACACCGGACGGGCCGCGTCGCGGAAGATCGACTGCACGGCGGCGCTGCGCTCAGGCGACATCACGTAAGGGCCCAGCCACAGCGCGAAGACGATGCCGGCGTTGAGGGCGTCAAAGTGTTCGAGGCGGTCGCGCCCGGTCTGGATGACGGCCGGCAGGTACTGGTCCTTGCCGGGACGGCGCACCACTTTTTCGAAAGCGTCTTCGAGGTCGCGCACAAAGCGCGGCGTATCGAACAGGGCGCAGCTGAGGCGGTTCTCGACCAGTTGCTTCTTCATCGCCGCCACGCGCGCCGGGTCGTTGGCCAGTTCGACGGCCTTGTCTTCGTAGTCGGCCAGCGTGTAGGTGATCAGGTCCGGCAGGTCGACCGCGCGCAGCAGGGAGCCTGCCATGCGCGAGGAGAAGGTGCGGCCGGTATAGGTCAGCAGCGGCAGGCCGGCCCACAAAGCGTCGCTGGCGGTGGTGCCGCCGCCGAAGGGGAAGGTGTCGAGGAACAGGTCGGCGATCTGGAAGCGTGCCAGGTACTGGGCCGGCGGCACGCGTTCGGCGAACAACAGGCGCTCGCGCGCCACGCCATGTTCTTCGGCGCGCATGCACAGGTTCTCGCGCACCCACTGGTTGTCGCCCACCAGCCACAGCACGCTATTCGGTGCGCGCTTGAGGATGCGCATCCACACGGCAAACATGTCCGGGTTGATCTTGAAGCTGTTGTTGAAGGAGCAGAAGACGAACTGGTCTTCCGGCAGCTTGCTGTCGGCACGCGTGGGGCGCGGACCGATCTCGCGCTTGCGGTCGTTGGACTGGAAGCAGTTGGGCAGGCGCAGCGGCTTTTCGGTGAAGTAGGGTTCCAGTTCGCGCGGCAGCACGAAGTCGTCCGCGATCACGTAGTCGATACTGGGCAGGCCGGTCGGGCCGGGCAGGCCGAGCCAGGTCACCTGGATCGGCGCAGGGCGGTAGGACAGGATGTTCGGACGCGTGCCCAGGGTCAGGCCGTGCAGGTCGACGAGGATGTCGATCTCGTGCGAGCGGATCACCTTGGCCGCGTCTTCGTCGCTCATGTCGGCGATGCGGATGTAGTGGTCCATCGCGCCGACCACGCGCGCACGCAGGGGCGAACCGTCCTCGTTACTCCAGCAGAAGGCAAACACTTCGACGCGCGCGCGGTCGTGCAGTTCGTATACTTCGGCCGTCAAAATCGACACGGCGTGCGACTGGAAGTCCGACGACAGGTAGCCGATGCGCAGCTTGTTGTGGTCGTAGCCGCGCTTGTCGGACAGCGCTTCGACGCCGGCCAGAACCTTTTCCTTCACGTAGCGGCGCGCGGCGACGAGCTGCAGTTCCGGGTCGCCCGAGGCCGACAGCATGGCCAGCGCCGAAGTGCCGTGCACCATCGAGTCGATCGGCACGCCGATGGAGCCGTCGTAGACCGGCCAGGCGCACTGCTTCTGGCGCAGGTGCACCCAGTGCGTCATCACGTTGGGCTGGTTGGGGTCGATCTGCAGGCTCTTTTGCAGCATCAGTTCGGCCTGGTTGAAATCCTTCAGGATCTCCAGCAGGCGGCCCAGGTTGTTGAGGGCCTGGACGTGGAATTTGCGGTCCGCTTCGTTGTTGATGTCGGCAATCGGCAGCACGGCGCGCCACATGGCCAGCGCCTCTTGCGGCTGCTTTTGGCGTTCCAGCAGCGTGCCCAGGTTCATATGGCCTTCGATGAAGGTCGGCTTCTGGGCGATGGCGGCGCGGTAGCAGAGCTCGGCGCCGGCATCGTCCTTGGCGTTCATCAGCAGCACGCCCAGGTTGAACTGCACCGCGTAGGCGATCGGCGACTCGGTATTGGCCAGCCAGACGCGATACAGGTTGATCGCGACGTCGGGATTGCCGGCGTCGGCCAGCAGCTGGGCAGCGCTGAACAGGTCGATCACGGACAGCTGGCCGGAACCGGCCAGCTTGAGGGCATTTTCGATGGTCTCGAACAGGGTGGGGGCCATAGGGAGTCTCGTCAATTGGCGCGCAGGGCAAGGCCCATTTTTTCGCGCAGGTAGTCTTGGGTGCCGGCGGCACTGATAAACGTGTTCGGGATGGCGATGCGCTCCACGCGCGGCAAGGCGGCCAGCGCGCCTGCCCAGTGCAGGTCGTGCAGGCGCTCCAGGACGGCCGAACCGAAGCCGCCGTTGGCCTGGTGCTCTTCCAGCGTCGTCACCTGCGCGTAGCGCGCGGCCAGCACGGCCAGCTGCGCCGTGTCGATCGGATTGACGAAGGGGAAGCTGTACAGGTCGGCGGCCAGCCGGTGCTCGGCGATGAAGCGGCTGGCGTAGCCAACCATGTCGCCGGTGGCGAACACGGCGCGCTGGTGCACGCCCGGCCCGGCGTCGATCACCGGCACGATCGCGCCCAGCGCCAGCACGGGCGGTGCGGCGTGCAGGCGCGGCTCGCCGGCCTTGTTCAGGCGCATATAGCAGGGGCCACGATGGTTGGCGATAAAGGCTGTCATGGCATCGACTTCGGACGGGTCGCCCGGCGCCGTGACGACCATGCCGGGAATGGTGCGCAGCATGCCCAGTTCTTCCGTCGTATGGTGCGAAGTCGACAGCGGGCCGTAGGCGTAACCACCGCCGACGGCGATCACCTTGACGTTCGCTTCATGGTAGGCCACGTCGTAGCGGATCTGCTCCATGCAGCGCAGGGTCGGGAAATTCCCGATCGAGTATGCGAAGACGGTATAGCCTTCCATCGACAGGCCTGCGGCCAGGCCCATCATGTTCTGTTCGGCGATGCCGACGTTGAGGAAACGCTGCGGGAAGCGTTCGGCAAACGGTTCAAGCACGGAGTAGCCCAGGTCGCCGCAGAGCAGGAAGATGCGCTCGTCGTGCTGGGCCAGTTCCAGCAAGGTCTTGATAAAGCTGTTCCTCATGCGATGCCCCGGTTCAGTTCTAGGGTGGCGGCGGCCACTTGCGCCGCATCGGGCGATTTGTAATGCCAGGCCAGCTGGTGCTCCATGAAGCTCACGCCTTTGCCCTTGACGGTATGGGCGATGACTGCGCGCGGCCGTGTGCGCCCGCCCTTGTCCAGTGCCGCGGCGAGGGCTGCGTGGTCGTGGCCGTCGACTTCGAGCACCTCCCAGCCGAAGGCGGCGAACTTGTCGGCCAGCGGTTCCAGGTTGAGCACATCGGCCACATTGCCGAAGCTCTGGATCTTGTTGTAGTCGACGATGACGGTCAGGTTCGACAGTGCGTGGTGGGGGGCGAACAGGATCGCTTCCCAGTTCGAGCCTTCGTCAAGTTCACCATCGGAGAGCACCACGTAAGTGTGCCAGTCCTGGGCGCGCCGTTTGCCGCCCAGCACGACGCCGCAAGCGACCGACAAGGCGTGTCCCAGGCTGCCCGTGGACAGTTCGACGCCCGCGACCTTGTGGTTGACGTGCGAGGTGAACAGGCTGCCATTGTCGGTAAACGTGTCGAGTTCGGATTTGGGGTAATAGCCCGTTTCGGCCAGCACAGCGTACAGGGCCGTGCAGGCGTGGCCCTTGCTGTAGAAGACCCGGTCGCGCGCCGGGTGGCCCGGCTGTGCGGGGTATTTGACCAGCACCTGGCCGTACAGCACGGCGAGGATGTCGGCCACTGAAAAGGCGCCGCCCAGGTGCGAGGCGCGCTTGGCGTGGCACATGGCCAGGCAGGCTAGCCTGATGCGCAGGGCCAGGTCTTGGGTAGCAGTCATGCGGTTTCCTGTTGATGTTGATGCCAGGCGGCGGTGCGCGCAATGGCGTCGGCCAGCGGCGTGAATGCGTGCAGGCCAAGCGTGGCGGCGCGCGCGGTGGCGGGCACATAGCGCTCGGCCGGCTGGCCCGGTTCAGGTGACTTGGCGATGGCCACCTTGGGCGCGCCGCACAGTTGCGCGCTGACGGCGTGCGCCAGCTCGCCCACGCTGATGGCGCTGCTCGAACCGACATTGTAGGGATGGCCGTCGCCCTGCACCAGGATCGTCAGCAGCCAGATGGCCAGGTCGGCGGCATACAGGTAAGAGCGGTACGGCGTGCCATCGCCGCCGATGCGCACGGTGCTGCCGGCCAGGCTGTCGCGGATGAAGTTCCCCACGGCGAACTGGGCATCGAGCGCCATGTACGGGCCGACGAAGGCGAAGCAGCGCGCCACTTGCGGCGCGAAGCCCAGCGCGCCGGCGGCGGCATAACAGAGCCACTCGGAGGCGCGCTTGGCCTGGCCGTAGGCGCTACCGACGTTGCTCGTGTCCGGTGCGCCGGGATAGGATTCGGGCAGCAGGTCCAGCTCGGCCGGCTGGCGGCCGTAGACGGCGCCGGAACTGACCAGCAGGTAGCGCGTGGCCTTGCAGCGGGCGGCCAGGGCCAGCGTCTGTTCGGTGCCGGCGACGATGTCGCGGTACACGCTGCGCGGGTCGGCGTTGGGCGCGACCACGTCGGTGGCGGCGTGGATGATGGTGTCGTAGGCGCCGTCGATGTGCGACAGGTCGGCCATGTCGCCGGCGACCAGCGCACAAGCGCCGGCCAGGTGCGGCGCTTTGGCGCTAAAGCGGGCCGGGTCGCGCGTGAGCACGGTCAGCGCCAGGTCCAGGTCCAGGCGCGCGTTCGCCGCCAATAGCGCTTCGAGCAGCCAGCAGCCCACAAAGCCGGTGCCGCCGGTGATGAAAAGGCGCTGGCCGCGCAAGGCTTCCCACACGGGCGCGGGCGTGCGCGCGAGGACCAGGTCGATGTCCGCGCTGGCGACGCCGCTTTGGTGGGAAGTGCCGGCCTTCATCGTCGCGCTCAGAAGCCGCCGACGCCGAAGAACGCTTCGAGCTTGTCGATGGTGAAGTCGAGCATCTCGCGCGTCAGGCCGGGGAAGACGCCGATCCAGAAGGTGTCGTGCATGACGCGGTCGGTATTGGCCAGTTCGCCCGAGACGCGGTAATTGCGGCCGATCATATACGGCTGGCGCGTCAGGTTACCGGCGAACAGCAGGCGCGTGCCGATCTTGTGCTGGTCCAGGTAGGTCAACAGGTCCACGCGCGAAGTGTTCGCTTCCGGCTTGAGCGTCATCGGGTAACCGAACCAGGATGGATCGGCATGCTCGGTCGCCTGCGGCAGGATCAGGAACTCGGCACAGGACTGCAGGCGTTCGGTCAGGTAAGCGAAATTGTCCTTGCGGGCCTCGATGAAGCCGGCCGCGCGGTCGATCTGCGCCAGGCCGCAGGCCGCCTGCATGTCGGTGATCTTGAGGTTGTAGCCCAGGTGGCTGTAGGTGTACTTGTGGTCGTAGCCCATCGGCAGCGTGCCCAGGCACTGGCAGAAGCGCTTGCCGCAGGTGTTGTCCTTGCCCGGCGCGCAGTAGCAGTCGCGGCCCCAGTCGCGGAACGACTCGGCGATCATCTTCAGTTCCGGGTTGTTGGTGAAGACGGCGCCGCCTTCGCCCATCGTGATGTGGTGGGCCGGGTAGAAGCTCATGGTGCCGATGTCGCCGAAAGTGCCCACCATCTGGCCCTTGTAGGTCGAGCCGAGCGCGTCGCAGCAGTCTTCGATCAGCCACAGCTTGTGCTTCTTGCACAGCGCGACGATGAGGTCCAGGTTGTACGGGTTGCCCAGCGTGTGGGCCAGCATGATGGCCTTCGTCTTCGGGCCGATGGCCGCTTCGATCTTGCTCGCGTCGATATTGTAGGTGCCCAGTTCCACGTCCACGAACACCGGCACGGCGCCGAACTGCAAAATCGGGTTGACGGTGGTGGGGAAGCCGGCCGCCACGCCGATCACTTCGTCGCCCGGTTTGATGGCGCGCGCGCCCAGTTTGGGAGAGGTGAGCGTATTGAAGGCGACCAGGTTGGCCGAGGAACCGGAATTGACGGTGATGAGGTGCTTGACGCCGATGAAGGCGGCCAGCCTGGCTTCGAACTGGTCGTTGAAGCGGCCGGTGGTGAGCCAGGCGTCAAGCGAGGCGTCGACCATCATTTCCATTTCGGGCGCACCGACCACTTTACCGGCCGGCGGTACCACCGTCACGCCGGGCTCGAAGGCGCGCGGGGCGCTGGCCAGGGCGCCATATTGGCCGACAAGGGCGCGGATCTCTTCGCGCAGCTGTTCTTTGGTTTTCTGTTCACTCATGATGCGGCCTTACTGGATTGGTAATTGTTGATCTGGGCGAGCGTGAGCTCGCGCATATTGGCGCCGCGCGCGTGGGCCTTGTGCCATTCGACGATCTGCTCGATAGTCTGGCCCAGGTTCCAGCGCGGCTGCCATTGCAGGCGCGCTTTCGCTTTGGAGCAGTCCAGCTTGAGGTAGGTCGCTTCGTGCGGCTGTGGATTGGCGTCGAGCGCCCAGCTGGCCCCGTCGCCCCACACCTGGCACAGGCGTTCGATGATCCATGCGACCGGGCGTGCGTCCATATCGTGCGGGCCGAAATTGAAGCCTTCGGCGAAGGCAGGACCGTCGTTGTGAAGCCGTTCGGCCAGGGTCAGGTAGCCCGACAGGGGTTCGAGCACATGCTGCCACGGGCGGATCGCGTGCGGGCTGCGGATCTGCACGGCCTGGCCCGCGCCAATCGCGCGGATCATGTCCGGGATCAGGCGGTCGAGTGCCCAGTCGCCGCCGCCGATCACATTGCCGGCGCGGCCGGAGCCCAGTGCGACCCCGTGTTCGGCGTGGTTGGCGATATTGAAGAAGGAACTGCGGTAGCCGGCCGTGACCAGTTCGGCGCAGCCCTTGCTGTTGCTGTAGGGGTCGTAGCCGCCGAAGGCTTCGTTTTCGCGGTAGCCCCAGGCCCACTCGCGGTTTTCGTAGCACTTGTCGCTGGTGACATTGACGACAGCCCTCACGCCGGGTGTCGCGCGCACGGCTTCGAACAGGTTGACCACGCCCATGACGTTGACGGCGTAGGTTTCGACCGGATTGGCATACGAATAACGCACCAGCGCCTGTGCCGCCATGTGGATGACGACGTCCGGTTTGGCTTCCTGCATGGCCTTTGTCAGGGCGGCGCCGTCGCGCACGTCGCCGATGATCGAGCGCATGCCATGGGCCACGTGGGCCACCTCGAACAGGCTTGGCGTGCTTGGCGCCTCCAGTGCGTAGCCGGTCACCTCGGCGCCCAGCTGCTGCAGCCACAGGCTCAGCCAGCCGCCTTTGAAGCCGGTGTGGCCGGTCAGGAAAACGCGTTTGCCGCGCCAGAAACCAGGTGTCATGGCCAGCGCTTCCAGGGGGCTTTCCCGCTTTGCCACAGGTCTTCGAGCAGGACCTTGTCGCGCAGCGTGTCCATCGGCTGCCAGAAGCCGTGGTGCATGAAGGCGTCGATCTGGCCGTCGCGCGCCAGCGCTTCCATCGGCTCCTTTTCCCACACGGCGCGGTCGTCGGCGGCGATGTAGTCGAGCACTTTGGGCGAGAGCACGAAATAGCCGCCGTTGACCCAGTTGCCATCGCCCATCGGCTTTTCCTTGAAGGTGACGATGCGCTGGCCGTCCATGTCGATGGCGCCGAAGCGGCCCGGCGGCTGCACCGCCGTCATCGTCCCCAGCTTGCCATGCGCCTTATGGAAGGCGATCGAGGCGCTGATGTCGATGTCGGACACGCCGTCGCCATAGGTGAAGCAGAACGCCTCCTCGTTTTCGATGTATTTGCGCACGCGGCGCAGGCGTCCGCCCGTCATGGTCTCTTCGCCGGTGTCGACGACCGTCACCTTCCACGGTTCGGCATGGCGCTCGTGCACTTCCATCGTGTTGTAGTGCAGGTCGAAGGTCACGTCCGAGGTGTGCAGGAAGTAGTTGGCGAAAAACTCCTTGATCACATAGCCCTTGTAGCCGCAGCAGATCACGAACTCGTTGATGCCATGGGCCGAGTAGCTTTTCAGGATGTGCCACAGGATCGGCTTGCCGCCGACTTCGACCATCGGTTTCGGTTTGATCGTGGTTTCTTCACTGAGCCGCGTTCCCAATCCGCCTGCGAGGATGACTGCTTTCATGGTGACCTCTGGTTCTTTTGATATGTAATAAAGCCGCGGCGTCTATTGTCGGCTAGACGCGGCCTATTCTAAACCAGAAGCAAGAGGGACTTCGGCGCTCAATCCTGCGGAAAGCGTGTTTCCGTCAGGAATTAGGCAGGGCCAGCACGCCGGCTGGCGCCTGGGTCAGGGATTTGGCCGCCTGGGCGTGCGGCGCCGCCGTTTGCAGGCTGGCATGCGGCTCGTAGCTGGCGATGGCCTGGGCCAGGGGGCTGGTGGCCACCGGCAGGCGTGGCGGCGGCAGGGCTGCACCGTTCTGATCGAAGCTGGCGATGGCATTGGCCAGCGCGCTGGCGCGGTCGGCCAGGCGGAACCAGACGTCGGCGCTGGCGTGCTCAAGGCCGTCGCCGGTGGTGTAGCTGGAGGTCAGGCCGATCCAGTTGCCGTTGCTGTTTTCCGAGGCGGCGCTGGCGGTCACGCCAATGCTGGCGATATCGAGCTGCGCCAGCGCTTTCAGTTCGCCCGCGTCGCTCACACCGTTGGCATTGGCATCGACCCAGACGCGCAGGTCGGCAAAAGCGTTGTCGGCGGCACTGATGCTGCCGTCGCCATTGGTGTCGAGTTCGGCCAGCGCGGCGTAGCCATTGCCGGCGCTCGGGCCGAACAGCTCGCGCCCGTCGTCGATGCTGCCGTTGCCGTTGCGGTCGAGCGCCAGCAGGCCGTCGCCCTGGCCCACCCAGCCCGTGTGGACGGCGTTGCCGGTGGCGTAAATATCGAACATCACGCCGGACGACAGGCCCAGGGTCTGGATGCCGTTGCCGTCCAGGTCCAGCAGCAGCGGCGTGGCGTAGCGGGTCGAGCTGGCGTTCAAGGCCATCGTTTGCGTGGTCGTCATGGCGGCCACCTGGTCGTCGCTGAAGGCGGCGATCTGGGTGGTGGACAGGGCTGCCAGGTCGGCCGTCTCGAATACCTTTACCTGGCTGGTGGTGAAGGCGGCGATTTCCGTCACCGTCAACGCGGCGGCCTGCTGCGTCGTCAGCCCGGCCACTTGCGAATTGGTCAGGGCCTTGATCTGGCTCGCCTTCAGGGCCTGGACCTGGCTGCTCGTCAGGGCGGCGAACTGGCTCACCGACAGGGCTTCCACCTGGGTCGTCGTCAGGGCGCCGATTTGCGATGCGGTGACGACGACCATCTGCGCGGTGCTGAGGAAGCCCAATTGGTCCGTCGTGATGGCGGCCACCTGGCTCGTTTTCAGCGCTTGCAGCTGGGTCGAGGTGAGCACGGCGACCTGCTCGTTGGTGAAAGCGGCGATCTGGCTGGTGAGCAGGGTCGTCATCTGGTTGGCCGACAGGGCCACCGTCTGCGCTGTCGACAGGGCGCCAATCTGGTCGCCCGTCAGCGCCGTGATCTGGCTGATCTTGATGGCGGCGATCTGCGCCGTCGACAAGGCTTGCATCTGCGAATTGGTCAGGGCCGTCAACTGGTTGGTGCCAAGGTAGCCGATTTGCGTTGGCGTCAAGGCCGCTACCTGTTCGGTGGCGAGCACATTGAGCTGGTCGGCTGTCAGGGCCGTGAGCAGGGTCGCGCCCAGTGCCGTCATTTGCTTCGTTGTCAGCGCCGTGACCTGGTCGAGCGTGAGCGTGGCCAGCTGGGTGCTGGTCAGGGCGGCCACGGCGCCGGTGGTAATGGCGCCGATCTGGGTGGTCGACATCGTCGCCAGCACCGCCGCCGGCAGGGCGGAAAGCTGGTTGCCCGTCAGCGTGGCCACTTGCGCGGTCGTGAAGGCGTCGGCCTGGGTGGCGGACATCATGCTGAGCTGGCGGCTGCCCAGGCCCGTGATTTGCAGCGTCGTCAGCGCGCCAGCCTGCCCTGCCGTCAGCGCGGCAATCTGCTCGCTGCCGATGGCGGCGATCTGGCGGGTCGACAACACCACCAGGTCCGCCGTTTCGATGACCGACAGCTGGGCGCCACTGAGGCTGCGCACTTGCGTCGTCGTCAAGGCGATGGCCTGGGCGGTGGTCAGCGCGACCAGTTGGTCGTCGGTGACGCCGTTGCTGATCTGCTCGGTCGTCAGGGCCGCGATGCCGGCGCTCGTGAGCACGCTCCACTGCTCGGTGCCCAGGGCCGCCAGCTGGGCGCTGTTCAGTGCCGCCACCTGGTGGGTGCGCAGGGCGAAGGCCTGGCTGGTGGACAGGCTGGCCACCTGGTCGACGCGCAGGGCGGCAAGCTGGTTGGTGCGCAGGGCGGCGATGTCGTTGTTCGAGAAGGCGGCCAGCTGGGTGGTCGACAGGGCCAGCGCCAGTTGGTCGGAGGTGAGGGCGGCGACCTGCGTCGTCGTCAGCGTGGCGAGCTGCGCGGTCGACAAAATCGCGACCTGGTCGGTCGTCAGCCCGGCGACCTGGGTGGCCGAGAAGACCGATGTCTGGCTCGTGCCCAGCGCGGCGATGTCGGCGGCGTTGAAGCCTTGCGCGATCTGCTGCGTCGACAGGGCGAGCAGCCCGGTGCTGGTCAGGGCCACCAGCTGGTTGGTTGTCAGGCCGGCCAGCTGGTCGCTCGAGAGCACGGCCACCTGGTTGGTTTTCAGGACGGCGATGTCCTGCGTGGTGATGGCGGCCACCTGGCCTGCCAGCAGGCCGGCCAGTTGCGCCGTTGTCAGGGCGCGCACCTGGGCCGTGTTCAGGGCGGCGATATTGGTCGTCGTCAGGCCGGCGCCCACCTGGTCGCTGGTGAGCGCGGCGATGATGCTGGTGCCCAGCGCGGCGATCTGCGTCGTCGACAGCGCGGCCAGCTGGTCGGACGTCAGGTTCGAGAACTGCGCCGTGTTCAGTGCCTGCGCCTGGCTGGCCGAGAAGCCGCCCACCTGGCTTGGCGACAGGCCCAATGCCAGCTGGGTGGTCGTCAGCGCTGCCACGTCGGCGGTGCTGAGGGCTTGCAGCTGGTCGCTCGTGAGCGCGGCCAGCTGGGTGCTGGTGAATACGCCAACCTGGCGCGTCGTCAGTGCGGCGATGTCCACCGTTTCGATGGCCAGGACCTGGTTGATGCTCATCGCCGCGATCTGGTCGGTGGTCAGGGCGCGGATCTGCGCCGTGCCCAGGGCGACGATTTGCGCGGTGGTGAGGCCGCCCGCGACCTGGTCGCTGGTCAGTGCCGCGATGACGCGCGTCGACAGGGCTGCGATCTGGTTTGTCGCCAGCACGGACAGCTGGTCCGTCAGCAGGCTGGCCATTTGCTGGGTCGACAGCGATGCCGCCTGGCCCGAGGTGAACGCCACCAGCTGCGCCGTGGCCAGGCCCTGCACCAGCTGCGCGGTCGTCAGTGCCGCCACCGAGCTGGTGGCCAGGGCCACGATCTGGTCGGTCGACAGGGCCGCCAACTGGTCGCTGCCCAGCGCCATGACCTGGTTGGTCTTGAGGGCTGCCACGTCCACGGTTTCAAGTGCATGCACCTGGCTGGTGGAGAGCACGCTGATTTGCGCGGTGCCGAGTGCGCGGATCTGCGCGGTGCCGAGGGCGGCCAGCTGCGCGGTGCCGAGGCCTTGCGCAAGCTGGGTCGAGCCCAGGCTGGCGACGGCCAGCGTGGACAGGGCCGCGGCCTGGGCCGTCGTCAGGGCGGCAAGCTGGTCGCTACTGAGGATGGCGGCCTGGCCGCTGCGCAGGGCCGCGACCTGGCTGGTCGTCATGGCAGCGATTTGGCCGGTGGTGATACCGGCCGTGACCTGGCGCGTGCCCAGCGCGGCGATGGCGGATGTCGACAGGGCTGCAAACTGGTCGCTGCCCAGCGCCATCAGCTGGTCGGTCGACAGCGTCGCGACCTGCTGGGTACGCAGGGCCGCGACGTCGTCGGTGACGAGCGCTTGCAACTGGCTGGTCGCCAGCGCAGACATCTGCAGCGTGGTGAGCGCGACCACTTGCGCCGTGTTCAGGGCCGCCAGCTGGAGCGTCGACAGGCCGTCGTGTACCTGGCTGGTGCCGAGGGCCGATACGGTGGCCGAGGCCAGCGCGGCGATCTGCGCCGTCGTCATGGCGATCAGCACTTGCGTGCCGAGCGCGCGCACTTGGCTGGAACTGAGGGCGCTCGATTGCGCGGTGGTCAAGGCGATCATCTGGGCGCTGGTCAGGCCGAGCGCGATCTGGCTCGTCGTCAGCGCGCGAATGGCGTTGGTGTTGAGGGCGGCGATCTGCGTGGTCGACATCTGCGCCAGCTGGCTGGTCGTCAGCGCGACAATCTGGCCCGTCTTGAGCGCAGCGACATCGACCGTCTCGAAGGCGTTGAGCTGGTCGCTGCCCAGGGCACTGATCTGGCGCGTGGCGATGGCGCTGACCTGGTTGCTCGACAGGGCGATCAACTGGTCCGACGTCAGCACCGCCAGTTGGGCGTTGCTCAGCGTTGACAGCGACGAGGTGCTGATGGCGGCGATTTGCGCGGTGTTCAGCACCGGCAAGGTCGCGGTGGCAAAGCCGGTGATCTGGTTCGAGCGCAGCGCGGCCACGTCGGCCGTTTCCAGCGCCAGCGCCTGGGTCGAGGTCAGGGCGCCCAGCGCCGTCACCGTCAGGGCCTGGGCCTGGAAGGTCGTCAGCGCCACCACCTGGTCGGTCGTCAAGACGCCCACCTGGGTGCTCGTCAGTGCGGCGATCAGGTTGGTGCGCAGGCCGGCGAAATCGGCGGTGGCGATCGCGGCGACCTGGCTGGTCGACAGGTTGGCAAACTGGGTCGGCGTGAGCACGCCCAGCAAAGCGGTCGAGAGCACGCTCAATTGGCTGCTCAACATGGCCTTCAACTGCGCTGTGGTCAGTGCACCGAGCTGGCTGCTGTTCAGGGCCAGCAGCTGGCTGCTGGACATGGCGTTGAGCGCGTCCGTCGTCAGCGCCACGATCTGGCGCGTGCGGATCGCAGCGACGTCGCTTGTCTCGAGCGCGGCGACCTGGCTGGTCGACAGCGAGGCAATCTGTACGGTGCCGATGGCGCCGATTTGCATGGTCGTCAGCGCCACCACCTGGTCGGTCGTCAGCGCCATGACCTGGCTGCTGGACAGGGCCGCCACTTGCGCCGTTTTCAGGCCCGGCAGGTCGGCCACTTCGATGGCGGCGACCTGGGTCGTGGACATGGCCGTGACCTGGCGTGTTGTCAGCGCGGCCACCTGCACGGAAGTGAAGGCGGCGATTTGCGCGTTCGTCAGTGCGGCGACCTGGCCGGTGCCAAAGCCGATGACCTGGGTGCTGGTGAGGCTTGGCAGTGTGGTGCTGTTCAAGCCGGCCATGGCGTCGGTCGACAGCGCGCCCACCTGGTTCGAACGCAGGGCGGCGAGGTCGCGCGTCTCGAGCGCGGCGACCTGGGTGCTGCTCAATTGCGCCATCTGGCCGGTGGTCAGCGACGACGCCTGCAGCGTCGACAGGGCGATGAGCTGGCCGTTGGACAGGCTGGCCACCTGGTCGCTGGTGAGGGCGGCGATTTGCGCCGTCTTCAGCGCGCCGAAACTGTCCGTGCCGAGCGCTGCCAGTTGGGCCGTCGTCAGCGCCGTCACCTGGCGCGTGGTCAGCGCTCCGGCCTGCAGCGAGGTGATGGCGGCCAGCGTGGCAGTGGCCAGTGCCGCGACCTGCCCGGTGGTGAGCACACCGATGGTGCTCGAGGCCAGGGCGGCGAACTGGCTGGTCGCGAGAGCCGCCAGCGCATCGGTCGAGAGCGAGACCACCTGGCTGGTGCGCAGCGCAGCGATGTCGGCGGTGCCGAGGTAGCTCAGTTGCGCAGTCGGCAGCGTGGCCAGCTGGCGCGTGGTCAGGGCCGCGACCTGCGCCGTCGCCAGCGCACCGACCTGGTCGCTCGACAGCGCTGCCAGCTGGTCCGAGGTCAGCACGGCGATCTGATGCGACTTCATGCCTTGCAGGTCCGCCGTTTGCAAGGCGCCCAACTGGGTCGTGGACAGTTCGATGACCTGGCGCGTCGTCAGTGCGGCTGCCTGGGTGCTGGTGAAGGCGACAATCTGCGCCGTGCCCAGCGCGTCAATCTGGCCCGTGCCCAGCGCCGCCACCTGGGCTGTGCCAAGCGCGCCAAATTGTGCCGACGTCAGTGCGGTCAGCACGTCGGTCGACAGGGCCGCCACTTGCAGCGTGCGCAGCGCCGCGATGTCCTGGGTGGACAGGGCGCTGATTTGCGCGGTCGACAGCGTGGCCAGCTGGCTGGTGGTGAGGGCCTGGGTTTGCAGCGTGGTGAGGGCGGCCAGCTGGCTGCTCGACAGCGCCGCCAGTTGCGACGACAGCAGCGCCGCGATCTGGTTGGTCTTCAGGCTGGCGAAGTCCACGGTCTCGAAGGCCGCGACCTGCTCGGTGTTCAAGGCTTGCAGCTGGCGCGTGCCGAACGCGCCGGCCTGCAGCGTCGTCAGCGCGGCGATTTGCGCGGTGCCCAGTGCGGCCACCTGGTCCGACGTCAGCGCGCCGACCTGGCTGCTGCCCAGCGCGCCGACCTGGCTGCTCGACAGGGACGCAATCGCGTCGGTCGACAGGACCGCCACCTGGTTGCTGCGCAGCGCGGCGATGTCCAGGGTGGACAGGTAGGCTAGCTGGCTGGTGGCCAGCGTGCCCAATTGGCGCGTGGCCAGTGCGGCCACTTGCGCCGTGTTGAAGGCGGCCACCTGGCTGGTGGTGAGGGCGCCCAGCTGGTCCGACGTGAGCACGGCCACCTGGCTTGTTTTGAGGCTGGCGAAGTCCTGGGTCTCGAGCGCCGCGATCTGCGCGGTGGACAGGCGCAGCACCTGGGCCGTACCCAGGGCGCCGGCCTGCAGCGTCGTCAGGGCGACGACCTGGTGGCTGCCCAGCGCGTCGATTTGCGTTGTCGTCAGTGCCGCCACCTGCACCGTCGCCAGGGCCGCCACCTGGGCCGTCGTCAACGCCGCGATGGCGTCGCTGGACAAAGACTGGAACTGCGCCGTGCGCAACGCGCCAAGGGTGGCCGTCGACAGCGACGACACTTGCAAGGTCGACATGGCCAGCACCTGGCGCGTCGTCAGCGCTTGCAGCTGCACCGACTTCATCGCCTCGAACTGGGCGGAAGTGAGTGCCACGATCTGGTCGGTCGCCAGCGCGGCGATGGCATTGCTGCGCAGGGCCGCAAAGTCCGCTGTCTCGAAGGCAGCGAGCTGGGTCGTCGACAGCGCGGCCAGCTGGCCGGTGCCGATGGCCGCAGCCTGGTTAGTTGCAAATGCAATGATCTGGTCCGTGCCCAAACCGGCCAGCTGGCTGGTCGCCAGCAACGACAGGGTATCGGTGGCGAGAACGGCGATATCGCCGGTGCCGAAGGCGCCCAGTTGATTCGACGAGAGGCCCGCCATCTGGCGCGAGGTCAGCGCCGCAGCCTGGCTGGTGGACAGTGCAATGAGCCGGTCGGTGCTCAGGGCCTGGAACTGGCTGGACGTGAGCGCGCGGATGGCTGCCGTTTGCAGGGCGCCAAACTCGCTGCTGGTCAGCGCCGCCAACTGGTCCGTCGCCAGCGCGCTGACTTGCTGCGTGCCGAGGGCGGCGATATGGGTCGAAGTGAGGCCGTTGGCCAGTTGACCGGTCGTCAGCGCGGCAAGCTGGTTGCTGGTCAGCGCCGCCACCTGCCTGGTGGAGATGCTTTCAAACAGCTGGGCCGTCGTCAGCGCGCGCAGGTCGGTCGTCGTCAGCGCGCGCATTTGCGTCGTCGTCAGCGCCGGCAACTGGTCGGAAGTGAGGGCCACGATATCGGACGTGGCGAGGCTAGCGATCTGACTGGTGGTCAGAGCGGCAATCTGCGCGCTGCTTAATCCGATGACGATGGAACCCATGAATGCAAATATCTCCCTACGGCAACTATATCCTACGTGAAACTAATTCGATGCTGGGAGGAGACTGCGAATAGGCCGTCAAATCTTGGCTTAACGATCATCTTTCCAGAGCCCGCCGATGATCAAAACGGAAAGACTGTATGATTCAGGTGACGCTTTTTTGGAAAGCTTGATCCGCATGCTACAGACGCCCGCCGCCTTCACTCCCCTGATGTCGCCCGTGCCGCATCCCGATCCGCTGGCCTTTGTTTTCCACCAGGGGCGCCTGCTGGTGCGCGAGCATGACTTGTCCCTGCCCGATTCCAGCCATCTACCTGTTATCGGCATCGCGGCGCAAAACTTTCATCCGGTTGGCCTGCTCGAAGGGCGCTACTGCCACGCCACCTGGGCCGACAGCGACGCTGTCAGTACAGGCGGCTACGTTTGGCGCGGCCTGCGCTCGCTGTTTGGTGCGATGGACGAGAGCTTGCTGGGCGTGGCCGCGCGCGCGGCCCAGATTGCGGAGTGGGCACGCACGCACCGCTTCTGCGGCGCCTGCGGCGGCCCGATGGCGCTGGCCAGCGGCGAGCGCTGCTTCCAGTGCGCCGCCTGCGGCCACCTGGCCTATCCGCGCATCTCGCCGGCCATGATGGTCTTGATCCGCAAGGGCGCGCAGGTGCTGCTGGCCATGCACACGCAATCACCCAGCAAGCGCTTCTCGCCGTTGGCGGGCTTCCTGGAAGCAGGTGAATCGATCGAAGAAGCGATCCACCGCGAAGTGTTCGAAGAGGTGGGCCTGCAGGTGCAGAACCTGCAGTATTTTTCCAGCCAGTCCTGGCCCTTCCCCCATTCGCTGATGATCGCCTTCACCGCCGACTATGCCGGCGGCGAGATCCGCGTCGATGCCAGCGAGATCGCCGAAGCGCGCTGGTTTGGTCCCGGCGACGACTGGCCGGAGCCGATTGCGCACGTGTCGATTTCGGCCATGCTGGTCGACGCGCACCGTCCCCGCTAAGCCTTCTTCTTCTCATGCGGCTTGCCGCCGGTGCCGCGCACCTGCACCAGCTTTTGCAGCAGGTCGAACCAGAACGGCGCCCCAAACAGCGCCGACGATGCCGTGATCAGCCAGCCCGGAATATGGGCCGCCATGTGCATGTCGAAGCTGGGCGCGACATCCCAGCCGATGGGCAGCGTCCACAGGGCGTCGAGCACGCGCGGGTCCGCCGCGCCCAGTTGCGCCGCCAGCGCCGGATGCTGCCACAGGGTGCGGAACAGGTGGATGCTGTCGATATTGAAGCTCGCCGCCAGGGCCAGGGCCAGCACGAAGCCGATCAGGGTGGCGCGCCGCTTGTAGCTGCCGCTGACCTGTTCCATCGCATTGTCGAACCAGTTGGACACCAGGAATTCGAAGCGTTTCAGGTCGCCGCCAGCGCGCTTGTGGATGGTCTCGAGCACTGAGCGCAGCTGCGGGTCGGGCAGTTGCGCGATGGCTGCGGCCAGCTCGCCTTCACCGCTGATGGTGTCGATCAGTGCCATCGCAAAATGGCGCGGATCGATGTAGGACGGCTTGTTGGCCAGGCGGCCCGGGTCGCCGGACTTGCCATCGTCGTGGGGATTGATCAGGGCGTGGCGGTAGAGGGCCTGGGCCAGGCCGTTGAAATGGGGATCGTTGAACATGGTCTTGATCCCGGCCAGCAGGGTGCGCGCCCGCAGGCGCAAGGCCGAAGCGATGGCTTCCTGGACGGTGCTGACGATCAGGGCCAGCGAGGCATAGCAGAAGGTCAGGCCGATGGCCACTTCGAGGACGGTGCTGCCGAACATGATGTTCTCCCGCGGGTGGATGACACCACCACGCTAGACCATGTCCATGAACGGCGATTCGGCATATATCAACGGTTGTTATCGCGTGGGCACATGTGCCCACCCTACGACGCGTCAACTGTAGGGTGGGCCCACGGGCCCACGCGGCCAACCATCAACGTCCCAGCAAGCCCTTGAGCGCATCTTTCAATTTGTCCTGCACCTTGGTCTTGACGGCTTCGCCCGCCATGCCGGCAAAGTCGATATGCCAGGTCATGGCCGTGAACGGCCCACCCAGCTTGACCGGCACCGTCAGGCCCTTGAGCGCCTGCAATTCCGGCCCGCCCTGGCCTTGCAGCGTCGCCACCACGGTGGCCTTGACGGTGTAGTCGATGGTCTCGCGGCCAATGTCGATATCACCCACGCCACCCAGGCGGAACAGCGGCGTCTTGGCCGACAAATCATCGTTATGCGCCACGCCATTGGCGATCTTGAAGCTGCCGGACAGCTCGGTGAAGTCGGTCTTGTCGGCCGCCGTGCTGGTGCCGTCCTTGGCTCCCATGCCCACGCTGGCCTTGGCGCTGCGGATCATCTGCGCCAGGTTGAAGCCGCTGACCGAACCATCGGCCAGGCGCAGGCGCGCCGTGCCGCCCAGCGCCTTGCGCATCGCAGTCACCGTCGGGCCTTGGGTGAACACGTCAAGCTGGACGTCGCCGGTGCCATCGACCGGTTCTTTCTTGATCGCGTCCTTGAGCAGCAGGCCCAGTTTCACGCCCGTCAGGTCCTGCTTGACGGCGATGCGCGGCGTGCTGGCGCTGTTGGCAAAATCGAGCGTGATGCCGCCATTGAGGCTGCCGCCATACAGCTTGGCCGTCATCGGGCTGACCGCGAACTTGCCGCCACCCGCATGCAGTTCCAGCGCCAGGGCGGTGGCTTGCATGCCGGCCACCTTCACGCTGCCGATTTTCAGGCTGCCGTTGGCATGCAGGGCTTTCAGGCCGGACAGGTCGATGACCGGCTCCGGTCCCGCCTTGGCCGTCGCAGGTGCGGCCGGCGCCTTGGACTGATAACGCTCCACGTCGATCTTGTCGATATTGACGGCAAAGTCGATGGCGCCCTTGACCAGGCCCACGCGCGCGTCAATGGCGCTTTCATCGAGCATGCCTTTCAAGGTCGCGCCGATATTGTCTTTCTTGAGGTCCGCATCGAACGTGGCGGCAAACTTGCCTTTGACATCGAGCCCACCCTGCTTGCCTTCGAGCGCCACTTGCAAATCTCTTGACGTGAAACGCAGCGCATCCAGGTCGGCGGCGATGGTGCCCGTGGCCTTGGCTTTGGCGTCGGTGCCGGCATCCTTGACGGAGACGTCGATGGACAGGCCCGGCAGGGTCAAAGTGTGGCCGGTGCCCTTGAAGGAAGGTAGTGTGGCCTTGGCCTCGATGACCTGGCTGGCGCGCTTTGCATTGGCGCCGATCTTCAGGTCCGACAGCGACAGGGCAGCCTGGGCGCCGTCGAGATCGGCATCGCCCGCCACGGACAGGTCCACTTTTTCATAATCGAGCAGGGCGCCGGAAACGGTCGCGTCGAGCCCCTTGAGGACGTAGTGCTTCTTTTCCAGGTCGAAAGTGAAGCCGGTCTTGAGTGTGACGGCCGTATTGACGGCGGGCTTGCTGGCCTTGACATTGGCCGACAGGGTCACCTGGCCAGGCACGCCGCTGGCGATCTGGCCCGATTCAACATTCAGCTTGGTCAGCGCGAAAATGCGGCCTTCCATCTTGTCGTCGAAGCTCGCGCTGGCATTGCCGATCTTGACGCTGTCGATATCGAATTTGATCGGCTGGCTCTTGTCTTCTTCCTTTTTCGAGAGCAGGTCGTCGATATTCAGGCTGCCATCCTTGAAGCGCACCAGGTTGGCCCGGATGCCGGTGATGGCTACCCGGTCCACCACCAGGTTCTTCGACAGCAGCGGAATCAGGGCCAGCGACACGCGCGCGCTGTCGATGGCCGCAAATTCGGCCGTGCTGTTGCGTTCGGACAGGCTGATCTTGCCCAGGTCAGCGCCAATCTTCGGATAGAAACTGAGCTTGATCTCGCCCGGAATGGCCAGCGTGCGCTGGGTTTTTTCCTTCACCAGCTTGATGACGGTGGGCTTGTAGTCGTTCGGGTTGAAGGTCAGCGCCACGATGGCGACAACGGCGAGCAGCAGGGCGACGATGCCGCCGGCTGCGATCGCGACGATCTTGAGGATGCGGGCCATAGGATGTGGGAAGTAAGGGAAAGTGGCCAGTTTAGCATTGGCGCCTTCCGATGGGCAGCCGGGCTTTTCGCTATACTGGCGGCAATTGTTCATATTTAGGGTACCACCATGTCCGACAAAGCCTTCTCCGAAAAAGACTGGCGCCGCCTGCTCGAAAGCCTGGGTGAAGATCCCAACCGCCCCGGCCTGCACGAAACGCCAGCCCGCGTGGCGAAGGCCTGGAAGCACTGGACTTCCGGCTACGAGCAGGATCCGGTCGAACTGCTCAAGGCTTTCGAAGACGGCGCCGAACAGTACAACGAATTGATCGTCGTGCGCGGCATCCCCGTGTACAGCCACTGCGAGCACCACCTCGCGCCCTTCTTCGGCAAGGCCACCATTGGCTACCTGCCGGCGGGGAAAATCGTCGGCCTGTCCAAGCTCACGCGCCTGGTGGACTGCTTCGCCAAGCGGCTGCAGGTGCAGGAACGCATGACCATCCAGATCGCCAATGCACTGATGGAAGTGCTGGAGCCGAAAGCCGTGGGCGTGGTCGTCAAATGCCGCCACATGTGCATGGAAAGCCGCGGCATCCGCACGCCCGGCGAGGAGACGATCACTTCGGCCATGCTGGGCGAGCTGCAGCCGAACCTGGCGCTGCGCACCGAATTCCTGGCCCTCGCACGCGAGTCGTAATTCATGGACTGGCAGACCGACGTCAATGCGGCATTTGCCGTAGGCCGCCCTGTGCTGATGTACTGGGGCGCCAACTGGTGCCCGCCGTGCAACCGCGCCAAGGCCGCCATCTTCAGCCATCCCGGCTTCGCACAAGGCGTGACGCTGCTGCACATCGACGGCGACGCGCCAGGTGCACAGCTGCTCGGCGAGCGTTTCAGGCTGCGCAGCTATCCCACGCTGGTGGTGTTGCGCGCCGACGGCACCGAGGTCACGCGCCTGCCCTGCGAGGTGGACGGCGCGCGTTTCGCGCAGTTGCTGGCGCTGGCGCTCGCCTCGCGCACCACGGTGGCCGAAGCCCTGCGCGACACCCTTGGCGGCAAGCGCACCTTGTCCAACGCCGAATGGAGCCTGCTCGCTTTCTATTCCTGGGACACCGATGAAAACGCGCTGCTGCAAGGGCGCGAGCTGGGCGCGACGCTGACCGCGCTGGTAGCCAATTGCCCGGTTGTGGAATCGAAGCAGCGCCTGGCCTGGCATGCCCTGTTTGCCAAGGCCGCCATCGGCACGCAAGCCGTTGAAGCGGTGCTGGCCAATCCGCGCGCGCAGTTCGATGTCGTGACCAATTACGCCAGCACGCTGGTGCGCCAGATGCCCGAACTGATGGCGGCCTGGGCGCAAGCCCTGGCGCAGCTGGAAAACGATCCGACCATGTGGGTGGGCGACCAGCTGGCCGCCCTGCGCGCCCGCGTGCGCCTGGCGCGCCTGGGCGGACCGGCCGCGCCGGCGCAGGACGCGCCGCGTGCGCTCGATGGCGTCACGGACCAGGCCACGCGCCACTTCATGGTCAATACCGCCGCCGGTGTGTTGTCCGACGCGGGCCTGCTCGATGAAGCCGAAGCATTGCTGCTGGCCGAACTCGATCGTTCGCACGCGCCCTACTACTTCATGCAGAACCTGGCCGGCATCGCCAAAAAGCGCGGCGACGCCGCCGGCGTTGCGCAGTGGTACGGCCGCGCCTGGAAGGAAGCCGTGGGACCGTCGACCCGCCTGCAATGGGGGGCGACCTATCTGCTGGCCCTGGCCGACAAGGAAATGGCCCTTGAAGTGGCCCGCCAGGTGCTGGAAGAAGCGGCCGCGCTGCCCGATGGCCGGGCCCAGCGCAACCTCACGCAGATATTGAAAATTACCGGGTAGACAGAATGTATTGACCTACCAACCTCAAGCAACGCGGATTACGCTGAAG
>JAZJYP010000169.1:0-1949 GCA_040390345.1 Pseudomonadota bacterium
AAAACGGAAATTTGAAGAAAAACCTTGACCGGTCAATACATATCAGGGTGGGCATGTCTGCCCACGCGCAGCGATACGATGACACTCGGGGTCCGCGTGGGCATGCATGCCCACCCTACTATTTTTTCAGGTCCCGGCCGCCGAAGGCGTTGGGCAACTGCGCGGCCGCGGTCGTTTCCATGATGTCGCCTTTGAGGTTGGTGAGCACGACGGCAAGGTCGTTGCCGCCCATTTCCAGCGTCACCTGGCGGCAGGCGCCGCACGGGGCGATGGGGCCGTCCGTCGCGCCGATCACGGCCAGCGCGGTGAAGTCGCCCGGCTTGTAGCCATGCGCCACGGCGCTAAAGAAGGCGGTGCGTTCGGCGCAGTTGCACAGGCCGTAGGACGAGTTCTCCACATTACAGCCGCGGAACACGCGCCCGTCCTTGCAGGCCAGCGCCGCGCCGACCTTGAAGTTGGAATAAGGCGCGTAAGCCAGTTCGCGCGCGGCGCGCGCTTCGTCGATCAATGTAGCGTAGTTCATGCTGGCGGCCTTCAGGGATGGATGGTGCGGTAGACGATCGGGTTCGGCGCCGGCTTGGCGTCGCCAATGACGTAGGCGGCCTGCACTTCGCGCACGGCCTGCTCCGCCCCCGCCTGGGTGCGGGCGTGGACCATGGCCAGCGGCTGGCCGGCCTGCAATGCGTCGCCCAGTTCCACCAGGCCGGTCAGGCCGACGGCGAAGTCGATCGCGTCGGTCGGGCGGCGCCGTCCGCCACCAAGGCTCACCACCGCCAGGCCCAGGCCGCGGCAGTCGGTCGCCGCGATGAAGCCGGCACGCGGTGCCGGCACCGGCACGATGATCGGCGCCTGTTCGAAATGCTTGTCCGGATTCTCGACCAGGTCGTTTGGCCCGCCCAGGGCGCTGACCATGCGTGCAAAGCGCGCGGTCGCTTCACCCGAGTCAAGCGCGTGCTGCAGCTTGGCGCGCGCGTCCTGTTCGCCCGTGGCCAGGCCACCGAGCACCAGCATTTCGGCGCACAGGGCCATCGTCACTTCATGCAGGCGCGCGGGGCGCGATTTGCCGCTCAGGTAGTCCATTGCCAGGCGCACTTCGAGCGCGTTGCCGGCAACGGGGCCGAGCGACTCGTTCATTTCCGTCAGCAGGGCCGAGGTGCGGGTGCCGGCGCCATTGCCGACGGCGACGATCGATTCGGCCAGCTCCACCGACTTGTCATACGTGGGCATGAAGGCGCCGCTGCCGACCTTCACATCCATCACCAGCGCGTCCAGGCCGGCAGAGAGTTTTTTCGACAGGATCGAGCCGGTGATCATGGCCACCGATTCGACCGTGGCCGTGACGTCGCGGATCGAGTAGAAGCGCTTGTCGGACGGCGCCAGCTGGTCGGTCTGGCCGATGATGGCCACGCCGAACTCCTTGACAACGGTGCGGAACAGTTCCGGGTCGGGCACGGTGCAGTAGCCGGGGATGGCGTCGAACTTGTCGAGCGTGCCACCGGTGTGGCCCAGGCCGCGCCCGGAAATCATGGGGACGTAGCCGCCGCAAGCGGCGATCATGGGGCCGAGCATCAGCGAGACGACGTCGCCGACGCCGCCGGTGGAGTGCTTGTCGACGACGGGGCCGGGCAGGTTCAACGATTTCCACTCCATGACCTGGCCGGAGTCGCGCATGGCCAGGGTGAAGGCCACGCGTTCGTCCATGTTCATGTCGTTGAAGAAGACGGCCATGGCCAGCGCGGCGATCTGGCCTTCGCTGACCGAGTTATCCGTGATGCCACGGACGAAAAACTGGATTTCTTCCGCGCTCAAGGCGCCGCCATCGCGCTTCTTGCGGATGATCTCTTGGGGAAGGTACATGCTTGCCTCGTTTCTTTCGTTTTACTGGTTCGGCGGCGCCCTGCGGGGTGAGGCCAACCGGGGTCAGACCACGATTCCAAGGCAACTTTTGC
>JAZJYP010000170.1:0-32368 GCA_040390345.1 Pseudomonadota bacterium
AAACGGAAATTTGAAGAAAAACCTTGACCGGTCAATACATATCAGGGTGGGCACATGTGCCCACGCGGGCACGGGTCGACCGCGCGGGCGCGTGCGCCCGCCCTACTTCATTGCGTCCCTCAGTGCCTTGAACTCCGCGCCCGCCTTCCAGGCTGGCGTGTAGTTGCCCTGGGCCGCGTCGTAGCCGACCTGGAACAGCAGCTGCACTTCCTGCACCGCGCCGCTCATGTCCCAATGCGGGTTCACCACATCGTCCACCTTGTGATAAATGCGCGACTGGTACTCGTCGTTCTTCTGCTTCTTGAACGCCTTCGGCTTGCCGATATATTCTTCGCCCGTTTCGATATACAGCACCGGCACGCCCTGCTTGGCAAACGGGAAGTGGTCGCTGCGGAAGTACAGGCCCGCTTCGGCGTTGGCGCTGACCACGTGGCGGCCCTGCGTTTTGGCGACCTTGGCGACCCAGTCGTCGGTATTCGAACGGCCAAAGCCTGATACGGCCACGTCGCGTGTTTTGCCCAGCACGTTCATCATGTCCATATTGATGTCGATGGTGGTGCGCGCCAGCGGATACAGGGGATTGGCCGCGTAGTAGTAGGCGCCCAGCAGGCCGCGTTCTTCCGCCGTCGGCACCAGGAACAGCACGCTGCGTTTGGGCGCCTGCGGCAGCGCCTTGTAGGCCTTGGCCAGTTCCAGCACCGCCGCCACGCCGGACGCGTTGTCCTGGGCGCCATGGTAGATCTGGCGCGTGCGCGGGCCGGGCAGTTTTTCATCCATGCCGAAGTGGTCCCAGTGGGCACTGTAGATGACGTAGTCGTCCTTCAGCCTGGGGTCCGACCCTTCGATCTTGGCCACCACATTATTCGACGGCACCTCGCGCCAGCTGTTCTTGACCGTGATGTCCATCGTCAGGCCCAGCGCCACAGGCTTGAAGTCGCGCCGCGACGATGCCGCTTTGAGCGCGTCGAAGTCGTAGCCGGCGGCGGCCAGCATTTCCTTGGCGCGGTTGAGCTGGATCCAGCCCGAGACGGTGGGGTTGCCGGGGTCGTCCTTGTCGGTCTTGATGACGAAGCCTTCGTTGACCGCGCCCGTACGCACGACAGCCCATGGATAGGCGGCCGGCTTGGTTTCGTGGATGATCAGCGCGGCGGCCGCGCCCATCTTCTTGGCGATTTCGTATTTATAGGTCCAGCGGCCATAGTAGGTCATCGCGGCGCCGCCGAAGGTGGCGTTGTCGAGCTTGTCCGGATGCTTCGGGTCCATCACCTGCGGGTCGTTGATCAGCATGACCAGGGTCTTGCCGCGCAAGTCCATGCCCTTGTAGTCGTCCCAGTTGAACTCGGGCGCCTGCACGCCGTAGCCCACAAACACCAGTTCCGAATTCTTCACGTCCACGCTCGCCTGCAGCAGCCAGGAGCGCGCCACGTAGTCTTCCTGGAAGGTCAGCGCGGTGGCCTTGCCCTTGCCGCTGTAGCTGAGCGCCGGCGTCGAGGTCACGCCCATCAGCGGCACTCTCTGGAAGTAGCTGCCGTCGGGGTTGCCGGGCGCGAGGCCGAGCTTCTTGAATTCCTGTTCAAGATAATTGATGGTCACCGTTTCGCCGTGGGTGGCGGGGCCGCGGCCTTCGAACTCGTCGGAGGCGAGCCTGGTGATTTGCTTGAGCATGCTGGCGCCGCTGATGGTGCTGAGGGCGGCGTCCTGGGGGGCGGCGAAGGCGCTGGCACACAGCGCGATCGACAGGGCTGGGATCATTTTTGTTTTCATGGCGGCCATTTTGACATAAAAGCGGCGGGGAACTTCCGGCCGCCCGCGTGACTCGAAGAAGGATGGAAAGAGCAGTCTACCCCAGCGATATTAGCCGTGAACAGTTTGCACCCATCCGCACGCTGCTCGAAGGCGCGCGCCGCAAGACCCGGCCGCGCCGGCACGACCTCTACGATGTGTTTTGCGCGGTGCTGTATTTGCGCGCCACGCAGGGGCCCTTGCGCAGCCTGCCGCGCGACTTTCCGCCGTGGCGCACCGTGCATGAGTACCTTTGCCAGTGGAAGGCGCCGCGCGCGGGCGGCTCCTTGCTCGAGCAGGCGCTGGCGCTGGTGGGTAGCGCGCGGCCCCTTGGGGACCCACCCTACGCCACTGCCCGCGCCGCGTGATGAAGGGTAGGGTGGGTGAGCGCGCAGCGCGTTACCCACCAGGCGTCACGCGACTTCCAGCGCCTGCGCGACCCAGTCGACAAACACGCGCACGCGCGGCGACATGTGGCGCGTGTGCGAATACACGACCGACACCGGCAGCGGCGCCGGCAAGAACTGCGGCAGCACCTCCACCAGTTCGCCGCTGTCGATGAACGGCTCGAGCCCCAGCCGCGGGGCCTGGATCAGTCCCAGGCCCGCGCGGCAGCTGGCCACATACGATTCCGTGCTCGACACCGACACATGGCTTTTCATCGCGATCGTGCGCACAGCGCCATCGTCGTCGAGGTATTCCCAGTCCATGTCGCGCCCGGTCTGGCTCGAGAAAAAATTGACGGCCACATGGTGCTTCAAGTCGTCCAGTGTCTGCGGCGTGCCGTACTGGTCGAGGTAGTTGCGCGCGGCCACATTGGTCTGCACCATTGCGCCGAGCCGGCGCGCGATCAGGGTCGAGTCGCGCAAATGCCCCACCCGCACGGCACAGTCGATGCCCTCGCCCACCAGGTCGGCAAAGCGGTCGTTGGCACCAATGCGCACCGTGATGCCGGGGTACTGGCGGAAGAAGGCGGGCAGGCGCGGAATCAGGTTCAGGTGGGCCAGGCGCTCGGGCAGGTCGACGCGGATGGTGCCGGTCGGCGCCACGCCGCTGCCCACAAACAGGCCATGCATGTCATCGAGTTCGGCCAGCAGCGCCGTGCAGCGCTCGAGGTAAAGCTGCCCTTCCACCGTCAGGCTGACCTTGCGCGTGGTGCGCTGGAGCAGGCGCACGCCCAGCTGGTGCTCGACCGCCTGCACGGCATTGGTGACGGTGGGGCGTGGCAGGTCGAGCTGTTCGGCGGCCTGGGCGAAGCTTTTGCATTCGGCCACGGTGCGGAAAATCTGCAGCGCCTTGATCTGGTCCATTATTAATATTATTCAAATAATGAAGTAATGAATGACGTATTTATTGCTAAATTCGATAATAGCATAATGATTTCACCGACCACCCACCAGAAGGAGTTCACGATGAAATCGACCCAATTGGGCCACACCGGCCCCCGCGTTGCGCAGCTTGGCCTGGGCTGCATGGGCATGTCCGACCTGTACGGCCCGGCCGAGCGCAGCGAAAGCCTGGCCACCCTGGCCGCCGCCCTTGACGCCGGCGTCACCCTGCTCGACACGGGCGACTTTTACGGCATGGGCCACAATGAAATGCTGATCGGCGAAGCCTTGCGCGGGCGCGACCGCGAGCAGGTGCAGGTCAGCGTCAAGTTCGGCGCCCAGCGCGCGCCCGATGGCAGCTGGATCGGCTACGACGCCCGCCCCGCCGCCGTGAAAAGCTTCGCCGCCTATTCGCTCAAGCGCCTCGGTCTCGAATACATCGACATTTACCGTCCCGCGCGCCTGGACCCGAACGTGCCGATCGAAGAGACCGTGGGCGCGATCGCGGAGCTGGTCAAGGCCGGCCATGTGAAGCACATCGGCCTGTCCGAAGTGAGCGCCGCGACGCTGCGCCGCGCCCACGCCGTGCACCCGATCAGCGATTTGCAGATCGAGTATTCGATGGTCTCGCGCGGCATCGAGCAAGGCATCCTGCCGGTGGCGCGCGAACTGGGCATCGGAATCACGGCGTACGGCGTGCTCTCGCGCGGCCTGATCAGCGGCCACTGGAACAAGCAGCGCGAAGGCGAGGCCGACTTCCGCGGCCAGATGAGCCCGCGCTTCCAGGGCGCCAACCTCGACGCCAACCTGGCCCTGGTCGAACGCGTGCGCGCCATCGCCGCGGCCAAAGGCGTGAGCGTGGCGCAGATGGCGATCGCCTGGGTCATGGCGCAAGGCGCCGATATCGTGCCGCTGGTGGGTGCGCGCACGCGCACGCGCCTGGCCGAAGCGCTTGGCGCGCTTGATGTCGCCTTGACGCCGTCAGAACTGGCGGCGCTGGCCGCAGCGATACCGGTCGATGCGGTGGCTGGCGCGCGCTACAACGCGCACCAGATGGCGCACCTGGACAGCGAACGGTTTAGCGCGGCTTAGCCGGTGCCGTGGCCGGCTCGAACACCATCTTGTCGTCGACGATCTTGTAGGAGCCGAGCTTTTCGCCGGCAAGGTCCTTGGCCGGCGCACCGAGCTGGGTGCAGGTGGCTGTCTCGACCTGCCACGCGCCTTTGGGTGAGCGCAGCACAAACGTGTTGTCGGCCACCTGGTACAGGGCGACTTCGAATTCGCTGGCCGGCTCGTGGTCGAGCGGCAGGCGGCGCTGGCAGTCCGGCAGGTTGGACAGGGTGACATACAGGGTCGCGTCGTCGGACCAGAAGTATTCCTGCTCCGCGCGCACCGTTACCGCATGGTCGCTGCCATTGAGGTAGTAGCTGGCCGAGTCGTTGACACAGCCGGCGAGCAGCAGCGGGGCCAGGAGGAGCATTGAACGGCGCATGGAGATTCCTGTTGTCGGAAATGAATCGGCCCACGCAGTATAGATGCACCTGCCCGGCGCCGTCAAAACCAGGTGCGCAAACCGCGCTATCTCAACTATCATGGCCGATGACGACAAAACGGGGACGGGAATGCGCAAGGAGCATTTGATCGATGCGGCCATTGTCATGGCGGCGCTGCTGGCCATCGCGGGCGCGGGCGGCAACTGGGTGCACTACATCTTCAAACCGGCCACCACGATCCTGATTTTCCTGCGCCTGGCGCTGGTCACGCAGCCAGTCCATTTCGGCGCCTGGCGCGCCACCAAGGGCGCCCTGATCCTGTCGCTGGTGGGCGATGTGTTCCTGATGCTGCCCAAGGAGGTGTCGCCGGCCGGCTTCGAGCTGGGGCTGGCCAGCTTCCTGCTGGCCCACCTGTGGTTCTTGCGCGCGTTCACGCGCGATGCGCGCCTGTTTGGCAAGCCGCTGCCGCTGATCGTGCTGATGGCGCTTTCCGCCGTCAACCTGGGCGTGCTGTGGCCGACGATTCCTGGCGCGCTGCGGCTTCCGGTGCTCGTGTATATGCTGTGCCTGGTGGCGATGTGCGGGCAGGCGGCGTCGCGTGCGACGCAGCTGGGCACGCGCGGCAGCCGGCTCACGGCGGCGGGCGCGTTGCTGTTCCTGGTGTCCGATACGCTGATCGCCTATAACAAGTTTCATGCGCCGATTCCGGCCTCGCCCTTGCTGGTGTTGGGCAGCTACTATCTTGCGCTGTACCTGATCGTGCGCGGCGTTCAGCGCTGAGGCGGGTCGAAGGACAAGGCGCTGTCCAGGGCGGCGGTGAAGACGTCGATGTCGATCGGCTTGGTGATGTAGCGGTAGAAGCCGGCGTCCATGCCGCGCTTGACGTCTTCCGACATGGCGCTGGCTGTGATGGCGATGACGGGAATCTGCGCCGTGCGCGGATCGCTGCGCAGGATGCGGCGCACTTCATAGCCATCGCAGCCGGGCAAGTTGATATCCAACAGGATCACGTGCGGCAGGTAGAGCCGCGCCAGCTCGATGCCCAACTGGCCGTCCGGTGCCGACAGCAAGTGCAGGTCGGTGCGGGGGCGGAGAATTTCTTCGACCAGGTTCAGGTTGGCCGGATTGTCTTCGATATAGAGCAGCGTCTTGCGCGAGCGTGAACGCCGCGCCGCGGTACGCACAAAGGTCGACGCTTCGCCCGCTGGCGCTGGCACGCTCGACGCGTCGCAGGCGGCCAGTTCGATCCAGAAGGTACTGCCCACGCCAACGGTGCTGTCGACACCGATGGCGCCGCCCATCAGTTCGACCAGGCGGCGCGTGAGCGCCAGGCCAATGCCGGAGCCTTCTTCGAGCCCCGCTTCGCGCCCCAGCCGGTTGAAGGGCTGGAACAGCTCCGGGATCTGCGACGCATCGAGGCCGGCGCCGGTGTCGATGACGCCGATGCGCGCGTGGCCATGGTCGTCGGCTACGCATTCGACGGTGACACTGCCATGCTCACGGTTGTACTTGATGGCATTCGAGAGCAGGTTGATCAAGACCTGCTTGAGGCGCGTGCGGTCGCACACGACGTGTTCCTGGCACTGCGCCGGGAAATGCACGGTGATGCCGCGTTTTTCGGCCAGCGGCAGCACCAGTGCCTGGCATTCGAGGAAGACTTCGGCCAGCGCGACCGGTTCGAGCGAGAGCGTCAGCGTGCCCGATTCCACCTTGGCCAGGTCGAGCACTTCGTTGATCAGGGTGAGCAGGTGCTTGCCGGCCTGGAGAATGTGGCGCGAGAACAGCTTTTTCTGTTCGGCCGTGGACGGCAGCGTTTCCGAATTGAGGATCTGGGCGAAACCGAGGATGGCGTTGAGCGGCGTGCGCAATTCGTGGCTCATCGTGGCCAGGAAGGTGGACTTGGCGTGGTTGGAGCGCTCGGCCTCGCGCCGCGCGTGGTCCAGTTCCTTGTTCAGGGCGCTGAGCGTGGCGGCATGTTCGCGCAGCTGGTGTTCCAGGCGCGCATTGGCGATGCGCAGCTGGCGCGTTTCCAGCGCGCGCGCCAGCACCGGCAGCATGGCCGCCAGCTTGCAGGGCTTGAGGATGTAGTCGAGTGCCCCGGCCTTCATTGCCTGCACCGCCGAGGCGATGGTGCCTTCGCCGGTCATGATGATGCAGGCCAGTTCCGGGTCGATATTGCGGGCCGCCTGCACCAGGGCGATGCCGTCGGTCCCCGGCATCATCAGGTCCGCCAGCAGCACCTCGTAGCGGACCGAACGCAGTACCTCCAGTGCCGGCTCGGCACTGGTGAAGCCGATGGTCTCGTAGCCTTGCAGGCGCAGGGTGTCGCACAAGGCGCGCATATTGGCCGCTTCGTCGTCGACGATCAGGATGCGGGCCGGCGCCGCGCCGCTCATGCCACCCTCTCGTGCTGGTCGACGCAGCCGGCCAGCGCCTCGCGCAGGTCGGCCAGCTTGGGCGGCTTGGCCAGCACGCGGTCCACGTGGACCGGCAGGTCGCCCTCGGCGACGATGCGCTGGCCCCAGCCGGTCAGCAGGATGATTGGCGTGCCAGGCGCCAGGGCCTTGATGGCCGCGGCAACCTTGCGCCCGTCGACATAGGGCATGCCCAGGTCGGTGATGACGACGTTGAAGGGCTGGCCGCGTGCCAGCGCCGCATGGAAGACGTCGATGCCGTTCTGGCCGCCGTCGGCCGTGACCACACTGTGGCCGTCGCCTTCGAGCGCGCTGCGCAGGGCGCGCAGCACCAGCGGGTCGTCGTCAACGGCGAGGATGGTTTGCGGCGCGAGCACGTGGGGCAAACCTGCCGCCGGGGGCGCATCGGCCACGCCGTCCGGCAGCGTGAACATCAGGCGCATGATGGTGCCGCGGCCCGGTGCCGTGTCGATGTCGATCTGCGCGTTGTGGCGTTCGATGGCGCCATACACCATGGCCAGGCCAAGTCCGGTGCCGCGCTCGCCCTTGGTGGTGAAGAAGGGTTCGAGGCAGCGCCGGCGCGTGTCCTCGTCCATGCCCACGCCGCTGTCGCCGACTTCAATGTGCACCATGCGCGGCGCTCCCGCCGCCGGCGCGGTGCTGCTGGTGCGCACGGTCAGCGTGCCGCCATCGGGCATGGCATCGACGGCGTTGAAGACCAGGTTGGTGAGGGCCTCGCGGATCTCGCTCTCGACACCGAGCACCGGCGGCAGCTGCGCTTCGAAATCGGCGCGCAGGTCGATGACGATACCGCGCTGCTGCGGCATATCGCTCCAGCGCGCACGGGTCAGGTCGATGATTTGCTGCGCCAGGACGTTCAGGTCGACCGCGGCCAGGCTCATTTGCGGCTCGCGCTGGCGGTAAAATTCGCGCATGCGCGCCACCGTGGCCGACACGTCGTCGATGGCGCGTTTGACCACTTCCAGGCTGGACCGGGTGCGCTCGCTCAGGTTCGGCTCCGTCTCCAGCAGCGACTCGGTGTACAACGACACCGGCGAGATGGCGTTGTTGATATCGTGGGCGATACCACTGGCCATCTGGCCGAGGGCGCGCAGGCGTTCCTGCTGCATCGCCGATTTTTGGGTCTGGCGCATGTCTTCGTAGGCGCGCTGCAGGGCCGCATAGAGTTCGGTCTGGTTGGACGCTAGCGCCACGTGCTCGCTGAGCTGGCGCAGGAATTCGCACTCGCCGCTGGAGAAGCTGTGCGCCGGACGGCGCGCCGTCACCATCACGCCAAACACCGTGTTCTCGACCAGCATGGGCGCCAGCACCACGGCCGCCAGTCCGCCGCGCGAGAGGCGCTGCGGGAAGGGAAAGCCGACGTCGCTGATGTCCGGCTCGTAGACCAGGTGGCCCTGCACGCAGCGCGACAGGCCGTTTTCGTCGATGGCGATGCGCGCGTGTTCCTGCATGCCCAGTTCTTGCGCCAGCACTTCGCTGCGCAGGCCGACCGTGCTCACCACCATCTGCCCGCGTGCGTGGTCATACAGGCAGATGCAGCAGAAGTCCACCTGCAGCTGGTCTTCCAGGCAGCGGATCACGACCTGGAAGATGCTGCGCAAATCCTGGCGCTCGCCGATGGAACGGGTGATCTGGTGCAGCAGGTTCAGGCGCCCGAGCTGGGCATGGGTCTTCAGTTCGGCGTCCTTGCGCACCACCATTTCCGCCTGCAGGGCCGCGTTGATGATGGTGAGCTCGTTGCGCGACACGGTGGTGCGCTTGAGCTTTTCCGTCATGCCGTCGAAGGCGCGGGCCAGTTCGCCCAGTTCGTCCTGGGTGTTCACGCCGAGGGAAAAATCGAGGTTGCCGCCGCCGACGGTGGCCGTGCCTTCATGCAGGCGCTCGAGCGGACGCACGAGGCTGCGCAAGGTGACCAGGGTGCTGGCCACGATCAGCAGCAGCACCACGCCGGCAAAGGCGAGCACGGCGACGATTTCGCGCTGCTGCGCCGCCAGCACACCGGCGCGGCTGCGCTCGGACAGTTCCAGCGCATCGGCGATCATGGTCTGCGTCTTGCTGGTAATCTGGCCGGTCAGGCGCGACTCGAGCTCCTGCGCCACGGCGGCTTCGCGCGCGTCGCTGTTGGGCATCTGGCGCGTGCTCACCAGCAGCGCGAACAGCTTGCTCACGCTATGGTAGGTGGCGCGCAGGTCGTTGATGCTGCCGGCACTGTCGGTGCGGTTGAAGGTCGATGAATTGGACAACAGCTTGAGCAGGGATGCGTTGCGCATTTCCCACTGCGCCTGCACGCGCGGTTCGCGCCGCAGCACGTATTCGAGCGTCAGGTAGCGCAGCGCCGTGACGGCATTGAGCACTTCGCCGGCCGCCTCGTTCTTGGCCAGCTCCGCGCGCACCTGGGCCGTCGTGGCAAACAGCACCGCGCCGACGACGGTGACGACGGCAGCGGAAATGATGCCCACCAGTTTGAGGCGCGTGGCGATCTTCATGGTCGTCCTCAATGGATCACCGTCACTGCCGCCGGCGCCACCGCTTCGAGCGCGTCGAGGTAGAGGTAGTCGAGGAAGTTGGGCATCGGATGCGGCGGGCTTAAACCGTTGCTGGTGGCCCAGCGCGTCTCATCCTCGAGCGCCAGGATCAGGCCCTGGTCCAGCGCCACCTTGAAGCGGAAGCTGGGCCAGGGCGTTTTCCATTTGCTCGTGTCGATCTGCAGGGTGCTGGCCATCAGCGCGCGCGCGGCGTCCGGCTCGGCCTCGCAGAACTGCACGCCGTCGATCAGGCCGCGCACCAGCTTTTGCATCTGCGCCGGATGCTGCGTGACATAGGCGCGCTGGCCGACCATGTTGTAGGGGATTTCATAGACATCCTCGCCGTAAAACACCACGCCTTGCGGACCCAGCTGGCGCAGCAGGTTGCCCAGGAAGGGTTCCCACGTGGCCACCGCGTCGACGTCGCCGCGCGCCAGCGCCGCGGCAAATTCATTGGGCTGCAAATTGACCATGGTGACGTCGCTGGCGGCCAGGCGCTGGCGGTTGAGGAATGCGTGCAGCACGAAATGGCCCGAGGTCGACAGCGTCACGCCGATGCGTTTGCCCTTGAGGGTGGCGGGTCCTTCGATGCCGCGCGAGCGGTTGCCCACGATGCCGTGGTCGATATCGGTGCGGAAGATGGTGGCGACGACCGACAGCGGCACTTCGCGCATGGCGGCGAACATGACGGGAATGTCCGCCGTCGTGGCCAGCCGGGCGCGTCCGGCCAGCGTCGCTTCGAGGGCCGCCTTGCCACTGTTATGGCGCTGGAACGTGATATTGAGGCCTTCGCGCCGGAAGTAGCCGTTTTCCTGGGCCGCCACCAGGGGACACACGGCCACGTATTCGGTATTGGCGGCGACGACGATTTGCTCGAGCGCCCCGGACGGATGCGCTCGCGACCACCAGGCGGCAGCGGCCGCGGCGGCGAGCAGCAGGCCGGAAGCGAGCAGCACGATGGTGGTACGGGTAAAGCGCATGAAGGCCTCTCAGCGCGCGCTTGACGACCAGGAGTTCAGCAGGATGCACATGCGGGCGCGCAGAGCATGTCCGCATCAAGGATGGCATGAATGCAAGGTCAAAACTCTCTCGAAATCTCACAATACTCAGAATTATCCTGCTACCGCGCACGTTACATCTCAATGCTTCCCGTTGAATTAATTTTCATATAACCTTGCCATTAACTCCATTTTGCGCGCATTCATCCATGGCCACTATTTCCGTCAGCCTCAGTCAAACCAGCCTCAACACCCTCATGTCTGCACGCGCCGGTGGCGGCGCCGCCCGGTTCGGCGGCGATGTCGACCTGGTCTTCCAGGGGGCGTACAGTTTTGCCCAGGGCCATACCAAGGCCAACCTCACCCTGAGCGGTTCCACGGCCCGCATGGACTTTGCCGATGGCGCTTATTCGCAATACACTGGTGTCGTCTTCCCCAATCCCAACGCCACGGTCGGCACGGCCAACGCCACGGCGCTGGAGCAATACCTGCCCGGCACGGCCCGCCTCAATTTCGCCGGTGTCCTGCATGCCGACTATGCCTACGATTCCTACCTGGGCACGGCGCAAATTGCGCTGGGAGCGTCCCACTACACCTCAGCCTCGGTGCAGACCATGTTTGCGCCCACCAGTCCTTCCTACAACGGCGCCACCGGCAATGGCGGGGTGACCTTGCGCGGCACGCTTGACACCGACGCTGCCGGCGGCATGTCCGGCGTGCTGACCTCGATTTCGGCCCTGGCCGACAAATTCGTCACGACCACGATCAATGGCACTTTCCATGTCAGCGGCAACGTCACGCAAATCGGCCAGGGCCTGGCCAGCAGCGCACTGACGGGCACGATGACGGGCATTACCAGCGAATATACCGATGGCAGCTACCTGCGCGTGTCCGGCGCAGCCGTGGCCGTTACGGGCAGTTCCACCATCGACGAGCACCTGCTCTCGAACGGCGCCGACTTCGCCGGCGACGACGTCGTCAACATCACCCTGCCGGCCAGCGTGACGAGCGCCTGGGCCATCGCCACGGGCGCCGGCAACGATGTGGTGAGCTTGCGTGGCGGCGCCGGTGCGCTCTCGCTCAACGCCGGTGCCGGCAACGACACGGTGACGCTCCCGGACGCCGGCCATGTGGTCGACGGCGGCGCCGATACCGATACGGCCATCTTCGCCGGCGCGCGCGCCGGCTACGCCGTATCCACGGCAGCCGGCACGATGACGGTGCGCGCGACAGGCGCCGCCCTGGCCGATACGCTCACCAATGTCGAACGCCTGCAGTTTGCCGATACCAGCGTTGCCTTCGATACGAGCGGCACGGCCGGCCAGGCCTACCGGATCTACCAGGCCGCCTTCAACCGCACACCCGACGCGGCCGGCCTGGGCTACTGGATTGCCCAGATGGACAAGGGCACCAGCCTCAAGAGCGTGGCATTGGGCTTCGTCAGTTCGGCCGAATTCACTACGCAATATGGCACCGCGCCGAGCAATGTGGACATGGTCAACAAGTTCTACCAGAACGTGCTGCACCGCGCGGGCGAAACGGGTGGCGTGAATTTCTGGGTGGGCGTGCTCGACAGTAAAGCCGTCACGCCGGCCGAAGTGCTGGCCGGTTTCAGCGAGAGTGCCGAGAACCAGGCCGCCCTGGTGGGCGTGATGGCCAACGGCATCGCCTATACCCACTTCGGCTAGCAGCCAGTCGGACTCAGTGAAACCGGGGTCAGAGTTGTCGCGGCTTTTTGCGACAAATTACTCTGACCCCGCTTTCGCTGAGTCCGACTGGCTGCTAAGCCAGCACAGCGCGGATGGCTTTGGCATATTCCTGGGCCCCCAGCAGGTTGGGATGGCCCGCCGAGGCCCGGTAGCAGATCTGGCGCCGCAGCGCGTCGGGCTCGTCGCGGTTGCAGGCGTTGTGGCGGGCGTCCTGGACCGGGTCTTCCGGCAGCAGGAACTCGGTGATGCCCCATAGCCAGGCTTGCGGCGCCAGTGCGGCATTCGCATCGGTGAATGGAACCTGGGCATAGCGCAGGCGCGTGCCACCGAGGCGGGCATTGGTGTCGGCCACGGCCTTGGCCAGGCAGCGGCTCGATTCTTCGTAAAATTGCTTGCACTGCCTGAAGATCTTGGCGAACACGATGTCGCCGGCCAGCGTCGTGAGCAAATCGAGATTGATGTTGTGCATGATGCCGAGGTAGCTGGGCAGCATCAACGGATCGCTTTGGGCGCTGAGGATGGGAAAATAGCTGGGCACCACGATCGTCGTTTGCGGATGCGAGAATTTGCGCGTCACGTCGTCGAGCAAGGTGAGCATGTCGCGATAGCAGTACTCCTGGATCATGTCGCGCAAATCGTCTTCATCGGTCAGCGGGTTGACGATGGTGAAGGCATCGACGTCGTTGATGCCGCCGTTGACGAGGACCAGCTTGATGGTGTCGGTGGCGCCGGTAAAATCGGCGCACTGCTGGCGGATGGTGCGGTAGGAGTCGGGCACTTCGCCATCGACGGCAGGCTTGTTGGCATGGGCACTGGCACCGATGATGGCGCCGGAATGGGCCAGCACCCGCATCTCGCCGGTCACCGGCGCCTGGCCGAACAAGCCCTGGTACACCAAGGTCGAGAATTTTTGCTGGGGCAGCAAGCCCTGCCCCCAGCACACCGAATCACCCAGTACCAGCATCTTCATCTCGATCTCCCGGTTAGCTTGCGATGATCGATTGTGCCCCTTTGAATAGCGTCCGAGTCTCTCGAAATGTCACCGGGAGGAATATTCCTTGCGCATTATTAAGACAGTGTCGTTTTCATTGCCGCCGCCAGTGACGGTCACGACAACATCATCGACAGTGACCGAGTCGCCAGCGTGCAGGGCGGCGTCGGCAAAGTTGCGCTCGACCGAGCCCTGGCGGCGCTGGGTCTGGTAGCCGCCGCCGAGCTGGCCCACGCGCATGTCGACCGTGTAGACCAGCACGCCCTGGTTGGCCGGCGCGATCTTGTCGTAGCCCTCGCTGCGGCGCGATTCGATGACCAGCACCTTGGCCTCGCCCAGCGGCACCAGGGCCAGCTTGACGCCGGGCGCCTGGCGCACCAGGGGCGCGAGCGCGACGCGGGTTCCTTGCGCGCCCAAGCTATCCTTGGGCAGGCAAGCCACCTGCGACTCGCCCAGCCAGCCCTGCAAGTAACGGTCCCACCCGATGTGCTCGATCGCGGCATTGCTCCAGTTCATGGCCATGATGCCCCAGTGACCCAGCGTCTGCGAGGCGTGCTGCAAGTCTTCATCGACCAGGCCTAAGGCATGGCCCGTCTCGTGCGCCATCCATTTCCACGCCGCGCCGTCGATCGTCTTGACGCTGTACATGTCCGCGCCGCCGGTGGCGCCGTTGATGATGTAGCCCGTGCGCGTCCACAACGGCTCGGTGATGGCCGGTCCCCAGCCCATGCGCTCGTAAGGCATTTCCTTGGGCACCAGGAAGTAGACGGCATCGTACTGGCTGTAGTCGACCAGGCCGTCGGTCACCCCGATGAGGGCATTGCGATAGCCGGAAAAGTCGCCCGTGCCGACGGCGCCGCCGAAGCCGAAGGCGGTGACGGACGTGGGTAGCCGCACCCAGTCCGCCAGGACTTCGAAATCGAAACTGAGCTTGCCATACGACTGCTTGAGATAGAACTCGCGCACCTGGGCGGCGATGGGGCCGAAGAACGCCTGCGGCTTGTCTTTGCCAACGACATCGGGAAAATCGACCGGCACGACCAGCGCGCGGATATGCCCGAACGAGGGCAGGCGAATGCGCACCTTGGGAAACCCGGCCGACACGTCGGTCGCGAAACTGCGCTCCGCCGTCACCTGGTCGCGCAGCTGGCAGGCCGACCTTGGCTGGAAAGTCTGCGCCGGCTCATTGGCCAACGCGGCCAACTTTGCGCGGCGCTGCAAGCCTTCCGGCGTGGCCGTTGCCACATAGGCGAGACCGAGCGTCAGTCGATGGAAACCGCGCGCATCTGGCGGCACGCCCGACATCGTCACTTCCCCTTGCGGCCCGACGATCAGGTCATAACGCTTGCGCAAGAACTGCGCTTCGGTGCCAGGAGGTTCAACGGTGTCAACCTGATAGCGCCCAGGATCGAGCTGCAGCGCCACGGTCCCGTCGCTGCCGGCCGGGAAAAACTGAAAGCCTGCCGCACCTGCCAACCGGTTCAGGAAAATTCCCGTCGCCAGCGGCGCGTGGGCGAGCGGGTCGATTAGCGCCAACGCGATTTCGCCCTTCGGTGTCGCCTGTACATCCGCACCGGACATCAAAAATAAAGACAGAAAGAGAACCGGAGCGTGACGAGAGAATTTCACGGGACTTAATTATGAGTTTGCGATCGCGCCGATCATACACAAGCCGAAGGACAAACAGGCACGGCTTGATGCAATTAGGCGGCGATATAGGCGCAATCGACCTGACTATGCGGTGCCAGGCTAGCAAATTGACCCGCCAATACTCTTTCCTGTCGTGAGGTCAAAGCCAAAGCTACAGCTGTACTCGGCTTTGTTCGTGCGCATGCAAACCAGATTGTCGCCATCACGTTTTCGCACGCGTATCTTATCGGCTGCGGTACATTCGTCCTTGACGTCGGGGCCGATGGCATCGAACAGGTCTTTAGCAGCGGCTCCGCGCAAATTGAACATAATTTTTTTATCTCTCTGCTTTGGAGGGACTGGGTCGCCGAGGTCGCCGCCATAGATTCCGTAGACACCACTGAAGGCGCGATGGCGCCATTCCCATTCAACCTCAGTTGCTTTGCCACTGCCGCAAGCGGCAATGGCAAGTAATACTGCATACAACTTTGCTTTCATAATTTCCCCTTTGAGACTCGCACCTCAACATGGAAGTGGTCATCGTGACGAGCATAGGGTCGTACGCCAGAAATGCTGTGATCATTAAAGAAGATGCGCTGTACCTGATCGATTGCGCCGAACAGGCCGATTAGCTTCGCCGTTCCGTCTCGATCATATTCCGCAGAAAGGCGCGAACAGGCGAGTTCCTTCCCATCCTTGCGTAGTGGCCGAATATCGACCTGAAGGCCATTTCGATGTGAGCGATGATCGGGATGGGGGATCCCGTTGGCCAGACTGATATCACCAACGCCGAATTTGCGCTGCTCCATGCCACACCACCGCGTCGCTACCTGCATGAGAAGCGATATCAATGCCGGGTGAGCATATTGGCTGCGTCCGCTGCCTGGAAGACCATAAGTGTAGTAGCCACCGCCTTCATAGGCTTGGGGAAGAACGAAATAAGAACGATTGTCTTGCGGTGCGATTTGCGCCATGGGCCTCTCCAGATGTTGAGTCATAGGGAAGCATCAATATTGCTGGCGTTGCGATGGAATCGTTCTGAGCAAAAACAATTCCCTGCATCATCCTTCGCTTTCAGGATTCGCTGACAGCGGATTTCAACTGAGGGACTTGAAAGATGGAATGTCGGCCCCGCCAAGTGATGAAGTCACCGGCCGGCATGGGCTTGGCGACGAAATAGCCCTGCACATAGTCGCAGCCGAGCACGTGCAGCAGATGCCATTCGTCCTCCGTTTCTGCGCCTTCTGCCACCACCGACAGGCCCAGGCGATGTCCAAGCTCGATGGTCGACTCGAGCAAGACCGCGCCGTCGCTGCCGGCCACCACGTCGCGTACAAAGGAACGGTCGATCTTCAATTCCGCCACCGGCATCTTCTGCAAATAGGCGAGCGACGAATAGCCGGTGCCAAAGTCGTCGATCGAGAGCGTGTAGCCGGCATTGCGCAGCGCATGCATGATGAGCAGGGCCGACGCCGGGTCGTGCATGGCGCCGCTTTCCGTGACTTCGAGCCGGATGTCGCCGGGCAGCACGCCGATTTTCTCGCCGAGGGCAATCACGCCCTCCACGAAGCCGGTTTTCGCCAGGTCCGCCGTTGAAATATTGACCGAGACCTGCAAGGGCGCCCCTTCCGCGCGCAGCGTGGCGCACAGGCGCATCGCCTGCTCCAGCATCCATTGCGTGATCAGGTGGATGCGGCCGGTCTGTTCGGCAAACGGCACGAACTCCACCGGCGGCACATTGCCGCGGCGCGGATGCTGCCAGCGCACCAGCGCTTCGGCACTGGTGACGGCGCCATCGGCCATGCGCACCTTGGGCTGCAGGTACATGCGCAATTCGCCCGCCTCGATGGCGTGGCTCAATTCCGAGAGCAAGCCCAGGTCGGCCCGCAGATCGCTCTCGAGCGCCGCCCGGTACTCCATCCATTCCAGGTGCAGCGCGCGGCCCGCATCGAGCGCCGTCTCGGCGCGCCGCAGCAGCTGCGCCATGGTCGCCGGCATGGCCGACGCCGTGGCCACACCGATCGACAAGGTCAGGTCCACCATCTGCCCATGCACGTCCACCGGATGCGAGAAGTCCTGTTCGATGCGATGGCGCAGGCTTGGCAATGTGTGCATGTCCGGCCACAGCAAACAGAACTGGTCCGCATGCAGGCGGCCCACCTGGGCGCCGTGGATGGCTGCAAGTCGCGTGCCGGTGACGACCAGCAGCTGGTCGCCTATTTCCGGCCCCAGTGCCCCGTTGATGGCGCGGAAGCGGTCGATATTGAGCACCAGGACGGCCAGCTTGTCGTTCCTGGCCAGCAGGGCGTCGCCGACGCGGCGGATATTTTCGCGATTGGGCATGCCGGTGAGCGCGTCGAAGGACATCAGGCGCATGGCTGTCTGTTTCAGGCTGGCCGTGCGCATGGCCAAGGCCACGCAGAACAGCAGCGGCATGAGCAAGTCCGACGCCACCCCCAGCGAGCTGCTGAGGGAGCCGAACTGCGTGCTCGCATTGATGAAATTCTGCAGAGGCGCATTCGGCCACAACAGGGCCAACTGGCTCGGTGCCCAGAACACGGCCAGCATCAGGTTGCTGAGCAAGAGAATGCCGGCCGCCGCGCTGCCACGGCGCCACGCGATCCAGCAGCCGCTGAAGAGCAAGGGATAGGTGAGGAAAATAATCAGGCCGCTATTGATGGGCGACACAGGGCTGCCGTCGATAAGCCAGAGCGGAATTTCGAGCACGTACAATAGGGCAGTGATTTTGCAAAGGCGATTGATCCACGGTGCGTGGGTGCCGAAGTCGGCAATACGTGCATAGGCCAGCATCCACATCACATTGATGAGCGGGTACATCAAACGTGCCACCAGGCGCGCAAACTCGAATTCTGCTGTCAGCGCAAAGACAATCGGCTCGTAGGGATTGAAGACACGAATGACGACCGACAGTAATAGATAGCAGGCCATCAAGGCATACGCCCCGTCGCGCAGCACGATGCTGAACGCCGCCGCGAAGAAGGCCACCACCAGCACCGCTGCCGCCACCGCCAGGCTGATATTGAGCTGGCGCCGGCCCGCTTCCAGCAGGGCCGGGCCATCCTGTGCTTCTGCCGTGACCTTGGCCGGTATCGTCAAGCCAGCCGAGCGCGGCGATACACGCACATACAAAAGCGCATGCCAAGTGCCTGAAAAGACGACGTAATTGGCGCTGACCATGGCGCCGCTGCGTTCGCCAATCCGGTTGCCTTGCGCGAGCACGCTGCCCTGTCCATCGAACAAGACAACGTTGGCCCAGCCGTTCTTGATGGCGAGCTGTTCGCCGGCCTTGGGCAATTCAGACAAACGCATCCAGCAGGTGTCGAACTGGGCCTGCATCAGCATCACGCCATCGTCGGCGTGCGTCCAGTTGCTTGCCTGGGCCGGGATGGCCGTCGCCGATGTGCAAAGGAAGTCCATTGGCAAAGGACGGGCCTGCACCGTCGCGCAAAACAGTAAGAAAATAAGCGCGATCCACCGCCTGACCCTGCGATCAAGCCAGCTGGCTGCGCTTTGCCCCATCGACGACCTCCCTGAGACGGTTCCCGTAGTACATAAGGGTAACTCATTCCTGTCGTGTGCAGCGCGGACCGACGCAATCCAGGCCCAGGGAGGCCAAATTGTTTCGCAACAACCGAAGCCAGGCGGTGCGGATTCCTGTGGAATTCGAATTGCCGGGGAATCGCGTGTTGATCTACCGCGAAGGTAGCAAACTCATCATCGAACCAGTGACGCGGCCAACGAACATCGTCGAACTATTGGCCGCGTGGCGCAAGGAAGGGCCGCTTGGTCCAGACGATCAGTTCCCTGCGATTGAGGACACGCCCGCTCGTCCGGAGGACCTATTTTGAGCGGATATCTGTTGGACACGAACATCCTAAGCGACTTGATCCGCAACCCGGACGGGCTTGCGGCGCGGCGCATTGAACAGGCCGGTCCGAAACAGATTTTCACGAGCATCATCGTCGCGGCCGAGCTGCGTTAGCCTCGGCGCTGGATCAATGATTCGCGCTTTTTCTAAATCGCCGTTGACATCAATTGATTCCTTGACGAACTTCAACTTGTTTACTCGCTTTGAAGGCAAGCTAGACCTCTTGATTGCCGAGGAGAGGTCTCTTGAAGCGAAGCCATAAAGCCTTGTGCCTGACATGCTGTCTCGTGTTTTGCGCAAAAACGTTTGCTTGGGAAAGCGCATCGATCGTACGAACTCCCTTGGCGGGACCCGCATGTAAATTGCTGAAGCGCCAAACGATCACCGGCGACACGATACATCGCTGCCCGGGAGTCGCGCGCCATGCTCTGCTGGTGGTGAATAGCGATGGCCGCGCCTCCATCGATATCGAGGCGCCTGATACCGCCACAATTGCCCTGGATTTCTGGGACTATGTCACCCCGACGTTTTTTCATTTTGACAAGATGGCGGAATGGTATATGGAAGACCGTCATGGCAAACAGGTCCCAATTGCCGTTGTCTTCAGTACGTATACGGTCGACCAAGCTGACGTTGCCCATCCCAAGCCCTTGCTCGTGCATGCGGTTGCGCGAATCTCTGAAAACAAGATATGCATCACGGCAGCAATCAGCGGTGTCACGCCCCATGTCAACGAACTGGTATATCAAGCCGCCACAACGAAGGCCGTCACGTGCCTGAAGCCCTTCAAAACACCTCACTAAAGGAGAGATGATGCCCAATCCAGCACCAGCATGTATTCGCGCCCTTGCGGGCGTCTTTGGAAAGCTGAGCAACATGCGCATGGCATAGTTGAAGTGTTGGCCATCGTGGCCGTCGTCCCGGCGAAGGGCCACGTTGGCTATTGCCCAATTTGGATGATGCTCAAGCCAGCCTGACGGGACCGGGCCCGTCGACGGCCAGGGTGTCGCGCGGATTGCGCAGGCGGCAGCGGTCGATGGACAGGCAACCACAACCAATACAATCATCGAGCTTGTCGCGCAGGAGCTTGAGCTGGCGGATCTTCTCGTCAAGCTGGACACGCCAGGCCGACGACAGGCGCGTCCAGTCCTCGCGAGTCGGTGTGCGCCCATCTGGCAATGACTGCAGGGCGATGGCGATCTCCGCAAGCGAAATGCCCACGTGCTGCGCGGCGCGGATAAACGAGACGCGTCGCAACACTTCGCGGGCATAGCGGCGCTGGTTGCCTGGCGTGCGCATGCTGCGTATCAAGCCTTCCTTTTCATAGAAGTGGAGCGCGGAGACCGCAACGCCGCTGCGCCGTGCCACCTCGCCCACCGTCAATATCGATGGCATGCCGGGAATCTCGATCATTGAAAAATCTCCTTGACCTGAAGTGTACTTGAGATTTTAGACTGTTTCACATTACCCACTTCCATAAAAGGACATCCCATGAACCGCACTGATTCCAGCCTGTTTCGTGTCGACAAATTTATCGTCCCTGCCAGCGCGCGCGTGCCATTTCTCACTGCCATCGAAGCGATCCATCACCTGATCGGCGCCCAGCCCGGTTGCGTTCAAAACCACGTGCTGGAGCAGGTCGGTGGCCCTGGCGAGTTCAATTTCGTGTCGGTTGTCGAATGGGCGAGCGATGACGCGATGGTGTGCGCCCGTGGCGTCATTGAAGCGCACCAGGCGCAGTCGGGCATCGATCCACAGCGCTTTCGCGATAAGCAGGGCATCCGCGCCGATGTCGGCACCTATCAGCCGGTGCCATGGTCGACAGTGCCAAGTGCACTACGCTAGACACCTGTGCGATGCCGGTAAGCGGCTGTAGGAAAGATCTTATATTGTTGAGGCCGCCTGTCCGCTTGTACATTTCATCAATGGAATTAAGATGGAAATGTACGGGCGGAGTCGAGGCATGCGATGACAACTCTGACGACATGCATTCGATCTTGGATTGCTTGGCGCAATGCGATAGTGGCCTATCAGCAGGAAATTCAATGTCTGCGCAATTCTGCTGTCCGCACCTGTGAGGTCGCCTACGAATTGCGTAAGGAGATCGAGACAAGGCGTCAGGAATTGAATCTGATGCCTTCACCCTATCCGTTCGATTCCCCCATCCTTGACGTCATTGCCCGGCGGCGCCTGGGTATTGAACAGGCGAAGACGCCATCCATGATTCCTCGTCTACCGTGCCGACCCGCGACCGAGACGGCTTTTGGCTCGGTGCTTGTTTGACGCGGGGTTTCTTGCGTTAGGCAGCCATATCCAGGACGGGTCCCTTGCGGCCGCGCGACAGCCATTGCGCCAAAAGGGGGAAGCGGTCAAAGCCCCAAAAATGTTCGCCGTCGGCGATTACAAAGGGAACACCGAACACGCCTTTCTGGAACGCCAGCGTGCTGCCATTTTTGAGCTCGCCCTTGATCGCATCGTCGGCCATGCCCGCCAGCAGCGCGTCTTTCTGCACGCCCAGTCCTGCGGCAATGCCGGCCAGCACATCAACATCGCCGATATCGACGCCATCACCGAAGTAGGCATGGAAGCAGGTGCGGGCAAATAGCACGGCGGTTTCGTCGCCATGCACGGCGCGTATCCACAGCATCGCGCGCCCTGGCGTAAGCAGGATGCGCGGATAGCCCGGCGGTTCACGAAATGGAATGCGCTCGTTGCGGGCGATGCGCTTGACGTCCTTGCGCACATATTCCCATTTCACCGGCAGGGTCGGTGTTGGCGGCGTGCCGTTGGCCTGGTACAGCGCGGTAACGACCAGGGGATGCCAATTCACCTTTCGCCGGCGTAGCGCCGCGATGCGGTTGATGCGATTGGCCGCGAGGTAGGAATAGGGCGAGGCGAAGTCGAAATAGAAGTCGATGTCGGCTGGCATGGCTTGCTCCTTTTAGCGTTGGAGGCTCATTTGAACCTCAATTTTCGCATGGGTGTGCGAAATTTGTTTAAAGATACAGAAACGGATGCACTGCTCAAGCTTCGTTGAAACTCTTGTAGGTCGAAATCAGGCGGTTAAAGGCACGCTGCGTATGGCGCAGGGCACTCTGGTCATGCAGGAAACGGGTGTCGTGCACCAGGCCCATGACCAGGCCGTGAATTTCAAACACTAATTGCTCGGGTTCGGTGTCCGGCCGCAACTGGCCAGCTTCCATGGCATGAAGAACGGTCTTGCGCAAGGAGGCGCGCCATCGGAGCGCCCCTGCTTTCAAGCGCTCGCGCAGGGCACCTTGCTGATCGTCGAATTCGAAGGCGCCGGCTGAATATAGGCAGGCACTGCTCAATGCCTCGTCGCAAGCGCGTTTGCTCCAGTTGGCCACTTGCGCCATCAAGCGCGGCAGTCCGCGCGGCAGGTGCAATGTCGGCAGGAATATGTCGGCCGCGAAGCGACTGTCGTATTCGTCCAGCACCGCAGCCTGCAAGGATTCGAGCGAACCAACCCGGGAAAAAACGCCGCTTTTGCTCATGCCGATACGCTTGCCCAGTTCACCCAGCGATAGCTTGCCGATGCCTTCGGCCGCTGCCATCAGCATGGCGGCGTCGATGATGGTGGCGTAAGTGGCCTCGCTTTTGGTCGTATGGGTATCCATGAATCGAATTTTAGCACACTAGTGCGAAATTGCGGATGCTGGTGCTCGTTTCTCAGTCATCGCGTTACACGAAACGTGCGCTGGCCATGGTCAGCACGGTCAATACAAGCAAGGCTCCGGCGATCTGGTGTGCCATCGTAATGCGCTCTCCCAGCTGCGTGAGATCTGCGCCATTGCCGTGCCACTTTCGCTGCGCGCGGCCGATCATGACACTTTGAACGCCTGCGGCGACCAGCGCGCTGACTGCGCCTCCCATGATCAGAACGGTTCCGCTACCTGCGGAACCGGCACGCAGCATATGTCCCAGGTAGGCGCCGGTCAGCGTTGCCATGACGGCGGCGCCCATTTGCGGCTTGAACAGTCGGATGGCCAGCGCGGAGGTGCCTGACCGTGCAAGGGCAAACGTGGAACCGGCCCAGAATACGCCGGCCAGCACATGAAGACAAATTGCAGGAAGAATGATTTGCATGGTTATACTTTGCTCCTGATAATTAAAAATGGATATGGGCCCGCGACACCCTGATGGCACAACTGCATGCCATTGCCGCCGTCGATCCGGAATTCCAGCGCATGGCCGAGGGTAAGGCTGACGTCGGCCTGAACTGCGCCATGCTAAAACATGTGCGCAATGCCGGCGGCCGTGCCGTGCAGCGTGGTTTGTGTCGTTTCGCGATACAGGTCGGCATACAGATTGGTGCGACTCGACAGCGCAACGATGTAGCCGGCGCTGTGCTTGCGCGCCGTGCCCGGATAGCCGGTGTGGCCAAGGCCGAACCTGAGCGCACCCGGCCCCCAATCAATGCGCGCTGCGATCACGAAGCTCTGCTCGGTCGCCGGCGTCGTCGTCAAGCGGGTGCGGGTGATCGAGGCCATCAGGGTGAGCGCCGGCAGCATCCACGATCCGGCAAGAAAAGCGATCGTGTCGCCCCGGTTGTTCTCTTCGAAGGACAGCATGGCCTGTTGCGTTTTGCTGGCGTAATTGAGTGAGGCGCCATGCGTTCGGCCGCTGGCGCCCGCCGGGCGCTTGACAGCAGCGCCGAGGTGAACCGAGAAGCCGCCAGATTCGGCGCTGTCGTAAAACACGGCGCCGGGAATGCGCGCCCAGTCGGCATGGCTGAACACGGCCGTCGGATCGGACGTGTAGGAGCCGCTCTGGTAGTTGCCCAGCGAGCCCATGAATTCGCTGTCGAACCAGGGCTCGAAACGCCACTTCTGCTGCCACAAGGGGCTCATTGCGCGGCCCAGCCTGATGGCGCCGTAGCGCGCGCTGTCCAGGCTGACCGTCGATTCGCCCTGAAACAGCGCCGCGTTTTCGGCCGTGCCGGTGTCGGGCCGGTAGCGCATCTCGAGGGTCACGCCAGCCGTTAAATCGTCTTCGAGCTGCTCGCGCGTCTTCAGGCGCAGCCAGTTGTTGTAACCGCGCCCCAGTTCCGCGCTGCGCCCGCTCTCCTTGATGAAGCCGAGATTGAGATGGCCGTCGAGCGCGACCGCGGACTGTGCGTGTATCAGTGTGCTTGGCGCTGCCAGCATGGCGAAGAGGATGGTTGGTCTGAGCATGGCGCGCAGTGTCACACCTGCGTGTCAGCCGGACACTCCGATTCTTGCTTTGAAATTGGGTGCCGTCGACGTGAAAATGATCATTCGCGCGTCAGATGTGCAGCTTGGATCAAGCCAATCAGCGCGTCGGCGACAGCGCGCACGATCGGCGTGCGGCGCACGTCTTCGTGCATCACCAGCCACAGCTTGCGGCGCACGGGGCAGGGTGGTTCGTCGAGCCGCAACAGATCCGGCGGTGCGACATTGGCAGCATAGCGCGGCAGCACGGCCACGCCACAGCCGCCGATGGCCGCCTGCAGCAGTGTGCCCAAGTCGTTCGAGCGCAGGCAGCAGCGGCGCGCGGCGCGGATTTTGTCGAGCCAGACCTGTTGCGGCGCGTCGGCCAGTTGCGCGTCGTAGCCCAGGAATTCCCACTGCTCTGGTGCGCGCCCGGCCAGGTAGCCTGCGTCCGCATAGAGCGCATACTCGACCTGCCCCAACAGCTTTGCGACAAGGCCAGGCGCACTTGGCCGCTCGAATCGCAAGGCGATTTCCGCCTGGCGCCGCGTCAGGTCGGCGATGCGCGTCTCGCCGCGCAGGTCGATATCGATGCCGGGCAGGTCAAGCAGCAATGCGCGCAGGCGCGGCGCAAGCAGGTACGCGGCCAGCGCCGGCGGTGCGGAAATGCGCACCGTTCCCGTCAGCGCGCTATTGCCATGCGCCGCACGCAGCAAGGCGTGCATGTCGTCTTCGACCTTGCGTGCACTCGGAAGCAACGCCGTACCAGCCGCCGTGGGCGACCAGCCCTTGGGAAAACGGTCGAACAAGTGCGCGCCAAGCGCCGCTTCAAACGCATTGATGCGGCGCGACACGGTGGTGTGCTCGACGTCCAGCGCCCGGGCGGCGCCGGAGAGCGTGCCGGCATCGCACAAGGCGAGGAAGAAGCGCAGGTCGTCCCAGTCTGGATTCTGCATGTGTGCAATTATGCACGGAACAGGCGCATGTTTTGCTAATTTATCGCAGGCCGCTTCGAACGTAATATATTCGTTCCCACCACATTGGAGCGCATCATGAACAAGCTCATCGCCAGTACGATCCTCGCCGCTATCCTGCCCGCCGCGCAGGCAGCCCGACCCGACCTGTCCCACCTGGCCGGCACCTGGACGCTGGAAGCGGCCGACCTCGAGCGCCCCGACGGCAGCCGCGAACGCGACTACGGTGCCGCGCCGAAGGGGCGCCTGACGATCGACACGGCGGGCCGTTACGCGCTGCAGATTTACAAATCGGAGCGTGTGCGTTTTGCGGGCGGCGACAAGGCGGCCGGCACCGCGGCAGAATTCACATCGGCCGTCCTGGGCGCGAGCACCCATTTCGGCACGCTCGCGGTCGAAGGCGAGGAGCTGATTTTCCGGATCGACGCGGCCACCTTCCCCAATTGGGAAGGCACGGTCCAGCGGCGCCACTTTACGCTCGACGGCGACCTGCTGAGTTACCGCGTGCCGCCGCGCGCCGATGGCGGCATACCAATTTCCGTCTGGCGGCGCCTGCGCTGACCGGAACTGTCGTATCAGCGCATCGTCCGCACCAGCTCAAGAAATACAGGCAGCACAGGTGATTGATTGCGCTCCGAATAGGCGACAGCGATACCCATCGACAACTTGCTGGCGTCTTCCTTCAGACTCCGGAAGACGACGCCCTGCCGCTTGACGTTCTTCAATGATGCGGGAATCAGCGCGATACCCATCCCCTCCGCAATCAGTCCCAGCATGATGTGATGGTCTGGCGGTTCGGGGATGACGTTGGGCTTGAAATCGATTTGCTCGAAAAATGCCTGGCAGTAGTCGTAGAAACCGGGATTCAGTCGGCGCTCGAACCAGAACATCGGTTCGCCACGCAGCTCATCGAATCCAAGCCGGCGTTTCTGGGCGAGTTGATGGCTGGCGGGCAAGGCGACCACAAAGGGTTCCTCAAGAATTTTTTCTACTGCCAAACCCTTGGCATCGGTGTGCAAACCAATGAAGGCCGCGTCCATTGTCCCGTTCTTGAGCTCCCGCACAAGCTGAATCGAATGCTTTCCCCTGCTGACGATGCGCCAGTGCGGGAAACGTTGACGCAGCTTGTCCATCACATCAGGAATCGCGCTGCGGTCGAACACGGTGGTGTAGCCAAGGACAAACTGCCCGCTATCGGCTGCGCGTGAGGCCCTGGCCACCGCGATCGCCTTTTCCGCTTGCAGCAGCGTTCGCCTTACTTCCGGCAGGAACGCCAGGCCGGCTTCTGTCAGCGTCACGCCAGTTTTGCTGCGCAAGAATAGCGCCACGCCGAGCTGGTCCTCCAACTGGCGAATCTGCCTGCTCAATGGTGGTTGCGAGATGTGCAGCCGCAGCGCCGCACGCCCGAAATTGCGTTCCTCGCTGGCCGCCAGGAAGTAACGTAGTTGCCGCAGGTCGATGGATTCATTCATACCAAAAAGGTATCACATAAATGGTATTGGATGCGTTGCGGCGCAAGGCATACAGTGTGTTCACTACTCAACGTAAAGGACTGGTATGGAAAACGAACGCTATCTTCGAGGCTGGGCAAAACTCAAGGAGGTCGATGGCCAGGCTGGCGAAAATGTGATTGAAAGTCTGCGCGACATCGCGCCGGACTTTGCACGGCTGATCATTGAGTTCCCGTTCGGCGACATCTATTCGCGGCCCGGTCTCGATCTCAAGACCCGGGAACTTGCGGTGGTGGCTGCGCTCACGGCAATGGGCAACGCCGCACCCCAGCTCAAAGTGCACATCCAGGGTGCGCGCAACGTCGGCTGCTCCGAGCGGGAGATCGTCGAAGTGATGATTCAAATGGCAGTCTATGCTGGCTTTCCTGCCGCAATCAACGGCCTGTTGTCAGCAAAAGAAGTCTTCCTTTAGCGCTCACATGTGGTCGTTGGCCAGATAGTCGATGAAGGCGCGAATTTTCAGCGCAATATGCCGTCCAGAAATGTACACCGCGTGGATCGAGCGCGTATGCTGCTTGCCGAACCGCCACGCGGGGAGCACCTGCTGGACGCGACCTTCTGCAATCGCGGACGCGGCCACGAAATCGCTCACCAGCCCGATGCCACCGCCGGCTTGCACCGCCGCCAAGACCGCGGCACTGTTGTTGATCGATAGGCGGTTTGGTACGGTGACGGTCACGCTTTCGGCGCCACGCTCCAAACTCCACTGCGGGCCAATCTCGCTATGGTGCAGGCAGATGCAACGGTGCCCCGCCAGGTCCTGCGGCTGCGCTGGCATGCCCCGCTGTTCCAGATAGGCGTTGGAGGCAACCAGCATATAACCGAGCCCACGCAGCCGGCGCGCGGCCAGTCCAGGCGCCGGCTCGCGTGAAATCCGGATCGCCAGGTCTTCGCCCTCGTCGATCAGGTCGACAGTGCGGTCTGACAGCGTCAGGTGCACGTCCACCTCGGGATACTGATCGAGAAAGCGCGGCAGGCGCGGCGCCAGCCACATCTGGCCGAACACGATGGGCGCGGTGACCCGGATGACGCCGCTCGGCCGCTCGCTGTAACTGCCCGCCAGCGACAGCACTTCGCGCGCCGACGCGATCATGCGCGTGCTGCCGGTATGCACATGCCGCCCCAGTTCGGTCAGCGACAGCGAGCGCGTTGTGCGCTGCAAGAGCCGTCCGCCCATATGCGCTTCAAGACGCGTCACATGGCGGCTCACCGCCGAGGTGGTCAGCCCCAAAGCGCGCGCGGCGGCCGAGAAGCTGCCATGGTCCACGACCTGGACGAAAATCGCCATTTCCTTGAGCATGTCCATTTCCATCACCTTTGCGAGCAGATCAACAGTCCTTTGCATTGTAGGCGGATTGTGGACGCAACGATTGACAATCATACTGATCCGCATGAGGAGGATGCATGGAAAATAATGGTGGTGCCTGGCGCATGACGCTCGCGATGACGCTCTCGGGCACGATAGGCGCATTTGTACTCAGCAGTGGACAGACGCCGCAAACGGTCGTGCTGTTTCGCTGCCTGGTCGGCGGTGCTGCCTTGCTTGGTTGGCTGGCATGGCAAGGGCGTTGGAAACGTCCTGATCTGCGCGCCGCGGCATGGATCACCGTCGGCGGCGTCACCTTGGTGCTGAATTGGCTGTGCCGTCGACGTGAGGAGTTGGACCTGCCTCCTCATCATTGGTCTGCTGCATACCGGCGTGGTGTACGAATTGATGTATTCGGCATTCCAGCGCCTGCGCGCCGACATGATTGCCACGCTGTCGTTTATTTATCCCTTGGTGGCAGTCTCGGTCGACCTTGGCTACTTCCATAGCCGCTTGAGCGACGTGCAGATGGTGGGGATGGCCATGATACTGTTGAGTGTGATCGCCTCGCAGCGCAGCGCGGCCACATCTGGCGTCGCGCGTTGGTGGAAAACAGCGCCACGATCGACAGAGACGACCATCTTACTTCCGGACAAATAGTCGCATCGGTCTTTGTGCGTGCATGGGCAATGCCGGCGGCCTTGATTCGTTAGCAAGAAACAGCTGTCGCGCAGCGGCGGCCCAGCCGACAATATCGCTTTCTCTTCATTGCGGAACCAGCATGCAGCCATTTCCCTACAAAATCGTCCCCGTGCGCGACGATTTTCTTGTCCGAGCGCGCAACGAGGGTATCGACGATCTCGGCCAGCCGGTCCAACGCATGTTCGCTACTGGGGGCGAGCCTTGCCGCCTATGGATGTGACGCGCTGCGCATTACCCTAATTTGTGGGATGCAGTAACATTCGATACTCACGATGTTCAACAGGATACCCACCGATGCGTATCGCCTCAATATTGTTCGCGTTCCTCACAGCGCTTACCGCACCGCCCGCAATCAGTAAACCGCCAACGTTAGTCATCACCGATGTGACGGTCGTCCCGGCCGACACCGACGAAGTGCTCGCGCACCGCACACTCACGATCGTGGACGGTGTCATCTTCCGCATCGAGCCGGCGAACGAAGCGCATATCGCCGAAGGAGTCACCCAAATTGACGGGCGTGGTAAATACCTCATTCCAGGCTTGGTCGATGCGCACCTGCACATCACTACCGAAGCCTCGATCCGGAACGATCCTGACTTGAAGAACGTGGCCACTCGTTTGGGTCGCAAAGATAGCTATAACAGGCTGGTCCTGATGACTTTACTCAAAGCGGGCGTGACGAGCGCATTCAATTTGGGCGGTAGCGAGGCCGGCGATCGCGACCTGCTGCGATTACGTGACGACATTGCCGCTGGAAGCATTCTCGGACCACGTCTCTATGTTGGCAAGCGCATCAACGGGCCCTATAGCAGTGTCAATCCGGCAGAGTTAGCCCATGCGCCGACGTCGAACGTCAAGGCCCCGTGGAACGCAGCCGATGGTGCAGCTGCAGTCGCAAAGGCCCGCGCGGACGGTTATGACTTTATCAAGCCTTACCAGTATTTGAACCGTGAAACCTACACTGCCGTGGTCGGCGAAGCTGCCAAGTTGGGCATGCTCACGACCGGCCACCTGCCTGAGCTTGGATGCGCCGTCTGCGTTGACCAAGCCTATGTCTTTGCCCACCCGATGAATAATATCGCTCATGCAGAAGAATTGCAGCGCTATGGCCAGCAAGGCGAGTTGGCACCATCCGAAATCGATCGCCTTGTGAATATGGTCGTGGCGGCGCGCATGAGCGTCACGCCAACCCTGGTTACTTTCAAGAGCATCCAATACCAATACCAGATGCGCCAAGTGCCGACGGTGCCGACGCACTGGTTGTCGCGGCTCGACCCGGCATCAGCCGAGGAATGGAAAGCGCCTCTGAACCGTTATTTAAGCGAAAAATTCAGGCACCGGGATCATGCTACCGAGTTTTCAGCCGCATATGATTTCACGCGCGTTCTCACGCGCCAGCTCTGGAAAAGAGGTGTGATGCTAACCGTCGGCACTGACGCGCCGTTGCCCGGCTTGATATACGGTTACTCGGTGCACCAGGAAATGATCGAATTGGGTGAAATTGGTCTCTCGCCGTTCGAAGTACTTAGAGCGGCGAGTGTGAACGGCCATCGTTTGATCGATCCGCGCGGCGCGCGCGGCGCGGTGCGAGTGGGACAGCGCGCCGATCTGGTATTGCTCGATGCCGATCCGATCACCGATCTTCAGAATATTTCGAACATCGCCGGCGTAGTTGTTAATGGTGTTTGGCTCGCGACCGAGCAGATCAACAAGCTGCTGGACGACTACCGTTGACGTTGACCGTGTGGATCATGGTGGCAGGATACTTATTCCTGTAGCGTCAATTTGCGACATGAAACGGAAAAAGGCCAAGCTCAACGGTTGGCCTTTTTCACTAATTTGACACAGTTTTCACGATAGGTGTCACCCGACAAAATGTCGGCGACCTCAAAAGGTGGCACAGAATATGTGCCGCGCCAGAGGGAGATGCCCAAATTGCAGAAGCAATTTCCGGCACGAAGTTACCCATAATCTTGCACAGCCATCAGATCTGAAACTTCTTACATGTTCATCGATTCAATTACAGAACTTGTTTCAAGTATCGCATAAAAAGCCGGACGTTTGAGATCCTGGCAACTACCCGCACTTGCAATCAGGAGCTCCAGAAAAACGCCATTGTGCCCCCTGTGGTGGTGCCGCCACGTGATGCTGGGATTGCATTCGAAATTTCCCTATACTGATTCCATGAACCCAGCCGCCGACCTTCAAACAATCAATGCGCGTTGCGCCGATCTCGGGCTCACCCTGACCTTTGCCCAACGATTGGCTGGTACTAACTCGTCTCAGGATCTTGCGCATGTTCTGGGCCTTGACCCGCTAACCTTGGCGCCCCTAAAGCCGCGCCGTTGGCTGTGGATGGCCGCGCAAACCTGCAGCGTAAGCTATCGAGAGTCACTGACATCCGAAGCACTCCTTGAGGTTCTGACGACCGGCACCATACCTCCTGCCGCTGTTCCGACGATCTTGCATTTTCTAGGGGAGGCCCCGCTGCAGGTTGTTGTAATGGCAGTTCAACAAGCATCGCAAGAAAGCGGTGTTGCCATCGCGCAGATTTGGCGCAATATCGATTGCATGGCCGCCACTTGGTCGAGTACACGGTTGCGCTCGATTGCTAAATGAGAATGCCGGCTATGCTGCTATGAACTTGCCCTACCTGAAGTTTCGGCAAGTATCAGCATATGGACCGGCGCCTCCCGTTGCGAGGCGAGTTCATGGTGCTTCAATAATCTTGCGCCCGTAATTTTCAGCTTAAGGTATTCTGTTTTGATGACGCGACGATTCGACCATACTACAGCGGAGAAAGTGTCTCTTGCGTTGTTGTCGAGAGCAGCTTTCGGAGCTGCGGTTGGGTTGCGCACGGCGTCACTTTATGGGGTTCCAGCCTCACTTGCAGAGCAGGTCTTCGAGCGAGACAGCCACTTGACCCGTTTAGAGATTCCCGGTGTTGAGGTTAGATATGAGCGAAGAAACTTTGTACGTGTCGATTAGCAAGGAGCCAAACCAATACCCGCCCTTAACAATTGACAACAATTCCACTTGAAATTACGACGAAAAGTTCTAAAATTGCATCAATGGCAATCGTAGTCCTTCTGAGTTGGCACGATCATGATCTCGACCCGTTCAGCGCAACATTCCGGGGTCCAGCAGGGGCATGATGCTCTACGTGCACAATGTCTCGAAACTGAAACCAGTTTGGAACCTTGTCCTCAATCAGCTGTGCAAAGTGAAGTCCATTTTCTGGGTTGGCCTCGAGCAGCGGCGCAGGCATTACTGAAGGAATTGAGTCAATCATCGACGGCACGGCACACTATTGATCAAGGCCACTGAGTCTTGATGTAGCGGTGGCCACGACACCCATTGCGAGTCTGACAGCCGTATTGATGGCGGACGAATTGACTGTGGAATCGAGCCATGCGCATTTCATACCTCCGAGCTTGTTGAGCAAGGAGGTACACGACAACTGTGAGATGGCTAGTGAAGTGCTCTCAATGGGATCACAGCGGTCATTGCGTAGCCTTTTTCACCAATCTGTTCGGTGACGTGATCAATCGAAAATTCAGGCAGTTGGTCAACAGCATCGTCGACCTCGACGGCTCCAGCTTCAAATTGCCAATCGGTACTGGTAACTTCATCAGGAATGAGGTGTCCATCGGGAACAGCCAAGAATGAAAATCGACCGTCGGCTTCCGCTCTACGGAAAATGTTTAGGCGCATGATTTCCTCCATGCAAAAAAGCTGCGTTACGCAACATCAAGTCTGTGGATAGCCCATTTGCGAATATGTCAGGCAGCCACGTCTGTCCAGCATAGGACAGAGAATACAATGGAAATCCAATGGGGGCCGCACGACCGTAAGCATCCAACGCCCCCACCTTGCCGGTCAATTTAATCGCGCTTAAAGTTCA
>JAZJYP010000171.1:0-2714 GCA_040390345.1 Pseudomonadota bacterium
CTACAGCTGGGCCCGTGTCCAAATGTCAGATGTGACCCCGACGTTTTTAGAGGCGGGCGAAGGCGCGCCGTGCGCAGGCAATGGTTTCTTCGATGACGGCGTCGTCGTGCATGGCCGAGACGAAACCGGCCTCGAAGGCCGCCGGCGCAAAGTACACGCCTTCATCGAGCATGGCGTGGAAGAAGGCGTTGAAGCGCGTTTTGTCGCCGGCCATCATCTCGGCATACGAGCCCGGCACCTTCTCGCTGAAGTAGATGCCGAACATGCCGCCGATCGCATCGGCACAGAAGGTCACACCGGCTTGCTTGGCCGCGCCTGCCAGGCCGGCCGCCAGTTTGGCCGTTTGTGCACTCAAGCGCTCGTAGAAGCCTTCCTGCTGGATCAGCTTGAGCGTCGTCATGCCGGCGGCGACGGCCACCGGATTGCCCGACAAGGTCCCGGCCTGGTAGACCCCGCCCAGCGGCGCCATATGGTGCATCAGGTCGGCGCGCCCGCCGAAGGCCGCCACCGGCATGCCGCCGCCGATGACCTTGCCCAGCGCCGTCAAGTCCGGCTTGATGTCGTACATGCCTTGCGCGCCATGCAGGCCCACGCGGAAGCCGCACATGACTTCGTCGAAGATCAGGATGGCGCCGTGGCGCGTGCACAGGGCGCGCAGGGTGTGCAGGAATTCCGGCGTGGCCTTGATCAAGTTCATATTGCCGGCCACCGGCTCGACGATGACGCAGGCGATTTCCTCGCCCATGTTCTCGAACACGTCCGAGATCTGCTGGACGTCGTTGTAGTCGAGCACCAGCGTGTGCTTGACGAAGTCTTCCGGCACGCCGGCCGAAGTGGGGTTGCCAAAGGTGAGCAGGCCGCTGCCGGCCTTGACCAGCAGCGAGTCGGCGTGGCCGTGGTAGCAGCCTTCGAACTTGATGATCTTGTCGCGGCCCGTGGCGCCGCGCGCCAGGCGCAGCGCGCTCATGGTCGCTTCCGTGCCCGAGGAGACCAGGCGCACCTGTTCGATGGACGGCACGATGCGGCAGATTTCTTCGGCCATCTCGATCTCGCCCAGGGTCGGCGCGCCGAACGAGAGGCCACGCGTGGCCGCGTCCTGCACCGCCTTGACCACCTCGGGATGGGCGTGCCCGACAATGGCCGGACCCCAGGAACCGATGTAGTCGATATAGCGTTTGCCGTCGGCGTCCCAGAAATACGGGCCTTCGGCGCGCGTAATGAAGCGCGGCGTGCCGCCCACGGAGCGGAAGGCGCGCACCGGCGAATTGACGCCGCCGGGCGTGGTTTTCTGGGCGCGCGCAAACAGGATGTCGTTCTTGGAAGTGTGGTCGGTCATGGTCTTATTCGCTTGTCAGTGACTGGAAAAATTTATTCGGTACGAGCTTGCCCATGCCAAAGCGCTGGGCGTGCAGGAGGGCGCCGGCGGTGTAGTCGTGGGCCGCCTGCACCGCCTCGGGGGCCTCCAGGCCCAGCGCCATCAGGGCGCACACGGCGCCCGAGAGCGTGCTGCCGGCGCCGACAAAGGGGCCGGGCAAGTGCTGCCAGGGGTACTGGGCGACGACGCCGTCTTCGCGGTACAGGGTATTGCTGCCGTTGCCCGTCACGAGCACGTATTCGCAGCCCATCTCGATGAGCTCCATCACGTCGGCCTCGAGCAGTTCGTCGTCGCCGCTTTCGCGCCAGGTCTCGGCCATGCGCGCCAGTTCGACCTGCGAGAGCATCAGCAGCGTCGCCTGCGGGATCAGGATCTGGCGCACCGCCATGAGCATGTCGTCGTCGGCCAGGCCCGAGTCGGGCAGGCTCGACAGGAAGGGGTCGAACACCAGCGGCACGTCCGGGTAGTCCGAGACGATTTCGGCAATCGCCGTGACCTGCTCGATGGCGCTGATGGCGCCGACCTTGAAGGCGGCTACCTGCATGTCTTCGAGGATCACCCGGGCCTGGTCGGCCACCCAGTCGGCGTCGATCTCGGAACTGTCTTCGATGCGCGCCGAATCGGCGATCATCAGGCCGGTGGTGACGCACAGGCCATGGCAGCCGAAAGCGGCGAAGGTGGCCAGGTCGGCAGGCGTGCCGACCGCGCCCACCGGGTCAGCCAGGCCGAAGGTGAGAATGAGGGGAGAAGTTTGGTTTTGCACGGCCGGTCGATTAAGATACCTGATTCGACATTTTACATTGATTGAAGGATGCTTAAGGTGAGTAACAATGAAACCCCGTTCCAGACCTGGATGTGCCTGATCTGCGGATGGGTCTATGATGAAGCGGCCGGCAGCCCCGACGAGGGCATTGCGCCGGGCACGCGCTGGCACGACGTGCCGATGAACTGGACCTGCCCCGAATGCGGGGCCCGTAAAGATGACTTTGAAATGACCGTTATATAGGTTCAAACCGGCTTAGGCGGCGGGGGTGTTGTGCCACAGTTGAATTTGGGCAACATTTCACGCACAAGGGCTGCGCCCTATGCTATCGTGCTGATTCATGCTGAGTGAAACGAATATGACGACATCGCCGCAATCGACAGGGTTGAAGATCATGGTGATCGACGACAGCAGCACCATCCGCCGCTCCGCCGAGATCTTCTTGACGCAGGCCGGCTACCAGGTGGTGCTGGCCGAAGATGGCTTTGACGCCCTGGCCAAGATCAACGACCACCATCCGGCGCTGGTGTTTTGCGACATCCTGATGCCGCGCCTCGATGGCTACCAGACCTGCGC